>JAHILF010000065.1 GCA_018897105.1 Pseudomonadota bacterium | reverse complement strand
GCCTTTTCGCCGGTTGCCTGAGCCCAGGTTCGTCATTCCGGCGAAGGCCGGAATCCAGGTAGTTACGACAATTCTGGACCCCGGCCTTCGCCGGGGTGACGACGAGTGTAGTCAGTTTTTCTTAAGTTAACGGCATTGAGTGAGAAGAAAGAAGAGAAAAAAGAGGCGTCAGAGGTGAGGGGGATGAAGTGAGAAGCCAGGAGTCAGGAGACAGAAGTAAGGAGCCGGAAGTCGACGGCCAGCAGAAAGGCCTTTTTTACCGGTTTTCGCTATGGGTTGTGCCGCTCTTATTTCGGCTTCTTTCTTTTGTGCTGTTTTCCACCTGCCGGGTGCAATGGCGCGATCAAGAGCGTTTTACCAGGCTTGCCGGGGCAGGTTTGCCCTTTATCGTTTCCTTCTGGCATTACGGTGTTATTTATATTGTGTATCAGGCCAGGAAGATCCCCTATGTGGCCATGGTCAGCGCCAGCAAGGACGGGGAATATGTGTCCCGCATTCTGCAAAGCAAGGGGTTTGCCACTGTGCGCGGGTCGCGGAACAAAGGAGCCATCGGCGCCTTGAAGGGGTTGATGAAAGAGATGGACCAGGGTAAGACCGCAGTGCTGGTGGCGGACGGCTCCCAGGGCCCTGCCCGCAAGGCCCAGGCCGGCACGATCCTGCTGGCCAGCAAGACCGGGGCGCCCATTCTGCCGGTGGGGTGGGCGGCAGATCGCTATAAATCCTTCCGCAGCTGGGACCGCACCGCCATACCTCTGCCCTTCTCCCGGGTTGTCCTATGGTTTGGCGAGCCGATATCGGTGCCCGGGAAGTTGCAGAGTGTGGAACTGGAGGAGTACCGGATCCTGCTGGAACAGGCGCTGAATGATCTGTATGAAAAATCATGGGGGGAGTTTGGCAGGAAGGAGCATTAAAAAAAGGTGAGGGCTTTATCAGCCTTCACCTTTTGTAACTACCTGGTAAGATATTACATCAGGCAAGCCCCGCAAATGAGACTTGCCTGGAGGGATTTGGAGATCAGTCGAGTTCTTTCATGATGGAATCGAGAACTTCCTTGATGCCGGCGGAGCCGTCCACGGAAATAACCTTCGGTCCGTCAATGCCTTTGAAGAAGTTTACCGCAGCCATGGTGCCGGTCTTGGTATCATAGTAAATATCGTGGCGTTTGCCGATGGCGACCTCATCCTGGTCGTCGGCACGGGCGCTCAAGTCGCCGCCGCAGACACGGCATACGAGCTTACCGTCTTTCTCCACCGGTTTGATGGCCTCAAAAGCGATGTGGTTGGGGTGGTTGTTATCGTTGGCGCACAGGCGGCGGCCCATGATTCTTTCTTTGGCGATCTGGCGGTCAAGCATGATTTCAATCACGTAATTGAGTTCAATGCCGGCATCTTTCAATGCCTTGGCCAGGGTCTCAGCCTGCACCTTATTGCGGGGAAAACCGTCAAGCAGCCATCCTTTTTTGCAGTCGTCTTCTTTCAGTCTGTCGAGGATCATCGGAATGGTGATATCATCGGGAACCAGGTCGCCTCTGTCAATATACTCTTTCGCTTTCTTGCCCAGTTCGGTGCCGCCTTTGATGTTTTTCCGGAAAATGCCGCCGGACTCGACATGTGCGATTTTGTATTTTTCCTGAACCTTGGCGCCCTGGGTTCCTTTACCGCTTCCGTTCGGACCGAAAATTAAGATGTTCATCCCGTCTCTCTCCTTGTGCAAAGTTTGATCTTGAAATTCCTCTCCTAGAATTGAGGTAACATGTAGTAATTGCGGTGCTTTTACTATAACTGGCAAAGGACTATAGCTCATGTTGAAAAACTATGCCATAAAAAAGAAAAAGAGGATGAATTGTCTGAGATGTTGCAGAGACGAGAGGGTATAAAAGAAGGGAAAAGGGTGCTGCGCAGCTATTTGTCTCTTTTCCCGTGCAGAATGCAGAATTCCCGGATAAGTTCTTTTCGGTCAACGAGGGGCAGGCGAAAGTAAAAGGGGCTTAACATCAGAATACTGATCGCTTCCTGGCGTGTCATGGCGGTTCCTTCCCTGAATAGATATGTCTTTTTCTGGTTGGTTGTCTATAATAAACTTATCGGCATTTTTCAGGATAACTTTATTCTTTACGATTTCGCCTTTTGCCTGCAGAATAGAGTCCCGGTTTGAGGACGCTCCGGGAGTTTTTGCCGATTGCAGCATTTGCCTGACTGAAAAATATCCGGTGGGATTGATTGAAAATACAGAGTAAAATGGAATCTTGCCAAATAAGCGGATATTGAAGTATGTTTTTCATGAAATTTTAATGTGTTAACTGCTCTGGCAATAAAATCCCAAAACCCAGAACTCTAAACTCAAAACTCTTTTTATTATGCAAAAACCTTTCAGGGCAGCGCTGCTCCTTATTCTTATTCTTGTTTTCGGGGCATGCGGCTACATGGTGCTGGAGGACAGCACCTTTCTCGATGGTCTTTATATGACCCTCATCACCATTTCCACCGTTGGTTACGGAGAGGTTGTTCATCTCAGTCCCGCTGGTCGTGTATTCACAATGGTCCTTATCCTCGTAGGGGTGGGATTTGTGATGTTTGTTTTCACGAAGATTACCGAGGCCGTGGTAGAAGGCAGACTTCAGGCTGTTTACGGGAGGTTGAATATGAAGAAGAAGGTGGCTGAACTGAGCGACCATTATATTGTATGCGGTTTCGGCCGCATTGGTCAGGTTATCACCAAGCTGCTCAGCGCGGAAAAGAAACAATTTGTTGTTATCGACAATGATTCCCTGGCCATCAAGAAGCTTGGTGAACTGGGATATCTTTTTCTCGAGGGAGAGGCCTCGAATGATGATATGCTGCTCAAGGCGGGCGTGGATAAGGCCAATGGCCTGATTGCCGTTGTCTCATCAGATGCCGATAATGTCTATATCGTTCTTTCCGCCAGAGGTTTGAGTCCGAATCTTTATATCATGGCCCGCTCCAGCGGTGTGGAGGGCGTGGAGATAAAATTGCTCCGGGCCGGGGCAAATAAGGTTCTTTCCCCCTATTATATAGGGGCTACCCGTATGGCCCATCATGTCTTGCGTCCCACGGTGACCGATTTTATCGATCTGACCGTGTCTGACGGGGAACTCGGGCTTCGTCTGGAGGAGCTCCGGGTTTCCGAGAAAGGGCAGATGACGAACAAAACCGTGATGGAATCCAATATCCGGCGGGATTTTGATCTGATCGTCGTTGCCATCAAACGCAGCCAGGGGGAGATGCAGTTCAACCCCAATCTGGGGACCAGCATCTTAAGCGGCGATACCCTGGTGGTGCTCGGTGAATATGAGAAAATCAAGCAGCTGGAAAAAATTATTTAATCGATTCCGGAGTGTCTGTGCTAAGATAGATAAACGTGTGCGAATTATAATTATTTCTGCATAGTTCGCTCCCCCTTTTATCTTGTTGGCGATTGCCCTGTTATGTGAAGGAAGGCAATGGTAGATCTTTCGAAAAAACCGGTTAAAATCTGCAATGACCGTTTCCTGTTGAAGTTGACCAAGGATAAACTGAAGGCGGTTCTTCAGCTTCTCAGTGAGGAAGATCGTTTTGAAAATGTGCCCTTTGATGAGATTGTCAAAGAGGTGCAGACTCAAGGAGTATCTTTCGGTTTTGTCGCCAAGCTTCCCCCTGCAAGGGAGGGGAAAACGGTCATCGCCAGCGGTAAACCGCCGGTGCCGGGAGAAAACGCCAAGATCAAACCAGTGGTGAAGCCGGTCATTGTCTCCCGGGCAAAGTCGTTGAAACCGGGAAAAGACAGGGTTGATTTCCGCGAGCTTGGCAATATCGTCAATGTGCCCAAGGGGCAGTTGCTGCTGAAGAAGATCCCGGCCACGTTGGGGACACCTGGTAAAAATGTGCTGGGTGAGGCGATCACCTGCAAGCCCGGCAAAGATGTCAACATCAAATGCGGACCGGGCGTGGCGTTGAGTGAAGACGGCATGCAGGTGACCGCCCTGGTGGATGGCAAGTTCGTCATGGGCGACGGCAAGCCCTCTGTTTTTGAAGAGCACATCATCACCGGCAATTTGGACATGGCGGTGGGTAACATCGCTTTCTGCGGCACCAAGCTTGAGATTAGCGGGGAAGTGCTGCCGGGGTTCAAGATCAAGTGCAAGGGGGATGTTTTCATCGGCAAAGGGGTGAATAATGTCCAGATCCTGGCCGGGGGTAAGGTGCGGATATGCGGTGGCGTGGTGGGGCAGGACGCGGAAATACGGGCAAAAGGTGATATCCAGCTTGATTTCTGCGAGAATTTCGGTCTCATCGAAACCAGAGGATCCTTGCGGGTTGAAAATTTTGTGGTGCAGGGCCGGGTGAAAACCGCCGGGAATATGACGGTTGTCGGCGGCAAGGGCACTGTCATCGGCGGCAAGTACGTCATCGGCGGCAGCATGCATGTCAAGGAGCTCGGATCAGAGGCGGAGGTTGTCACGGAAGTGACGGTGGGGTTGAAGCCTGAACTGGAAAAACGCAAGAGACAGGTTGAGGCGGCAAAGGAATACTGGCCCAACCGGATGAACGAGATCCTCAAGAATATCAACGCCCTCAATGACATGAAAAAAGCGGAAGGTAAAGACTTCGGCGGCGAGAAGGCCAATGTGCTGGCTGAGCTCAACAAGATGATGCCCGAGGTGATGGAAAAAAATAACCAGCTGACCGAAATGCAGATGCAGCTCGATAAAGAGCTTGAACAGTCCTCCAGTGAGGCAATTTATGTTTATGGCAGCCTCTATCCCGGAGTGGCGGTCACCATCGGCAAGGCGGTGCGGGTTATTGATAAGTTGGACCGGCAGGTGGTGGTGGAACTCAACAAGAACACCCTGCAGATTTATGTTCGCGCCATGACCGCCGAAGAGAGAGATGTAGTTGCCTGATGGTTGTCAGGCAAGCCGGATTCATAGTGAGATTCAGAACCGCAGGTGCAGACTGACAGCAGGTATTACAAGGTAAAGTTTTTGGCTTCCTTGTCGAGAAATTTTTTAAAGCGCTTGTAAAGGTTCCAGAAATGGGAGATCGCCTGTTCGCCTGTTGCGGTAATTTTCGCGCCTCCACCGCCTTTACCTCCGGTTGTCGTCTCCACCAGCGGTCGGGGGGACTGGCGGTTCATTGAGTCAACAAGATCCCAGGCATGACGGTAGGACATGTCCATGGATTTGGCGGCCTGGCTGATGGAACCGTATTGACGTATTCTTTCAAGCAGGGTGACCCGACCGTAACCGAGAAAAGTCGCTCCTTCCACCTCGATCCAGATACGGCCTTTAAAGCTGTAGCCTTTTTGTTCCGCTTTTTCAATGCATGGCTCACGCTGATTTTTCATCTAGCCATATTAGCATGGAGCTTGCAGCGGGTCAAATGCAAAACCCGATGTCTGTCAGGCCATAGCGGGTTATTTCAGGCTGTAGACGATGGGCAGAATGAATCGGGCCTTTACAGGCGGTTCGGGAAACGGGGCGGTTCTGCGGATGGCGGAAATGACGTTGATATCGAGCACTTCATGCCCTGAACCGGAAACAATATTGATGTCCTCCACACTGCCGTCTTCCCTGATAATAAACGCTACACTTATTTTCCCGGTCCAACCCAGCTTGCGGGCCGCAGCCGGAAAAGACAGGTTACGCATAATGAGGTTGCGGATGTAAGCGAAATTATACTGCAGGTAGTTTCTCGCGCTCTCCCCACCACCGGTAGCATGATTTTGGTCTGCCACCGCCCCGCTCTGTTTACAGCTTGCTGTCTCTCCGGCAGCAGAGGCAACAGGGTGGGCGTCTGAACTGGTTTTTTCAGCATCGGCAGCCATTGAGGTTGAATCGGTTGGTCCAGATTTCTGCTCTTCGGCGACAGGAATGGATTTCCCCTGTTCTTTCGGCTTTTCTTTGGCCGTTTTCTTTGCGTTGTCAGCCTGTCTTTGGGGCGAGAGTGATTTTTTTTGCCGTGCCGTTTTTCGATAAGCATCATCGGGCTTGTTAGGAGAGATTTTTTCGGGGCGGACAGTTGCCGGCCCAACTGAAGGTGGAGCGTCCGGAGTAATTTTCTGTCTCGCGGCACCAGATGTTGAACCAGCTGATTTCGCCGCTTTCTCTATTGTCAAGCCGGTCGTTTCGATTGAAAAATCGATGACAAGAGGGCATTCTTCCGGAGCCGCATACCGGCTCAGCAGGACGGCGATGCAGATCAGGGCTGAATGAACAAGAAATGACAGCTTGATGGCCTTGGCCTGGTGACTCATATTCTCTGCTCTGTTTGCAGGCTCACGGTTTTGAATCCGAGTTTTTTGATCACATCGATTACATCCACGAAGCTCTGCAGCGGCAGGTGCTTATCCGCACGCACCACCACAGGCGTGTCGCGGCTTAAGGGGGCCATAGCCGAGCCCAGGGATGCCAGAGATAGCTCCTGGGTGTTCACCCGGACGCGGCCGTCCTTGCTTATCACCACGGTCTGCGGCCGTTTTGCGCATTCCGCTGCGCTTGCCGAGGCCCTCGGCAGTTCAACAGGAATGCCCCCCGTGGCGATGAAGGTTGAGGTGGTGAGCACAATGGTGAGCAGCACCAGCATTACGTCGACCAGCGGAACCACGTTCAGATAATCAAATTCCTTTTCGTCCATGTCTGATCTCCCATTGCATGATAATGACCTTGCTTCTGCGCAGAAGCAGGTTATAGAGCGTTACCGCAGGGATGGCCACAACAAGTCCGGCAGCCGTTGCCTTGAGGGCCAGGGCCAGGCCGGTCATGATTCTGCCCGTATCCATGAATCCTGTCTTGCCCATGGTATAAAATGTGAGCATGATGCCCAGAACCGTACCGAGCAGCCCGATATAGGGGGCATTGGTGCCGATGGTTGCAATAATATGAAGCTTATGTGAGAGATGAAGCTGCAGCTCTTTTTTGTCGGCAAATGATTCCAGCCTGGTGGCGCGAAAGACAAGATAGCGCTCCACTGCCACGGCCACGGCAACAAAGCTGAGAAAGAGCAGGAGGCCCAGAATCCCGTAATCGATTACATTTTGCAGCCATTCCATAATGAGATCTCCTGAGATCGTAACAAGATTTTAATAAGTTTTAGCCCATTTTAGATTCTGGCCTGTTGCCAGTCGAGTGCCTAATAGTGCGCTAAAGTTGAAAGTGTCCTTGTGTCCTTTGTGGGTATAAAAGAGGGGGCTCTGATCAGAAAGTCCCGCAATAAGGCGCTCTTTTTGAAATCTTGGTTGAGTGCCAACGTTCAATCTCCCGGGTCAGGTTGTCTGGAAATGATGTTCTTGATTTGCCCACACCGGGATGCATACCTTGCCGCTGCCGTTCATGGACACGACATTGACGTTGATGCGGTAGAGGGCAAAGATGGCATCCCGGGTGATGGTCCGCTCAGGTGGTCCGTCGGCAATAACGGAACCAGCCTTGAACAAAATGACGCGGTCGGCGGTCATCAGGGCATGATCGGGAAAGTGGGTCGTCATGATGAATGTCAGACCTTCTTCCGCCAGTCCGTTGATGCCGTTCAGCAGCCGCATCTGGTTGCCGTAATCCAGGCCGTTCACCGGTTCATCCATGATGAAAACGCCGGCCCCCTGGGCCAGGGCGCGGGCAATGAGAGTAAGCTGGCGCTCGCCGCCGCTGATTTCCGTGTATGGCCTCTCCCTTAAATGGAGAATGTCGAGTCTGCGCATGGCGGCGGCGGCAATATCCCGGTCCTTGTGGGAGTATGCGGAAAAAAAGGACTGGTAGGGCATTCTGCCCATCAGCACGACCTCTTCCACCGAGTAGGCAAAGGCCTCTCTGTGCACTTGGGGTACATAGGCAACCTGCCGGGCAAAATCCCTGCGGGGGATCGTTTTAAGGGAGCGGCCTTCGAAGAGCACGGTTCCTGTTTTCGGCTGCAGGATGCCGAGCATGATTTTCAGCAGCGTTGTTTTGCCGCTTCCGTTTGGTCCGAGTAAAGAGACCACCTCGCCCCGCTTGAAGGCGAGGCTTACATTATTGAGCACCTTCCTGCCCCGGTAGGCAAACCCTGCCCGCTCCACTTCAAGTAAATCCGTCATCGCCACCCCCGCTGTGCATTTTTCAGGACCAGTACGAAAAAAGGAATGCCGATAAGGGATGTCACGATACCGGTAGGTATTTCATAGGAGAAGAGGAGCCGCGCAACATCATCTGCCAGCACCAGGTAGGCCGCACCGATCAGTGCCGCGGCGGGCAGAACCATCTCGTTGTTCGGACCTACGATCATGCGGCAGATGTGAGGAATGATCAGGCCCACCCAGCCGATCATGCCGCCGACCATCACCGTCATGGCGCTGATCAGGGTGGCGAAGAAAATCACCACAAGCCGCACCCGTGCGACATTGATACCCAGTGATTTTGCCTCTTCCTCGCCCATGCTCAGGACGTTCAGCTGCCTGGCGTGGAGGATGATGGCAATAATGCCGGCTGAGGCGGGGAGACACATGATCAACATAGTATGGCAGTCCACGGACGAAAGGTTGCCCATCAGCCAGTAGACGATGGCCGGCAGCTGGTTGTAGGGATCAGCCGCATATTTAACGATGGAGAGCATGGCCGTGAAAAAAGCTCCGCTGATAATGCCGCCCAGCACGAGCATGATGACGGAATTGATCCGGTAGGCCTTGGCAATGCCCAGGGCAGCCCCCACGGCAACAAACCCGAAGGCCAGGGTGGAGAGCTGGACCATGGCCCAGCTTTTTGACAGCACCATACCCAAGGCTGCGCCGAAAGAGGCTCCGGCCAGCACGCCGAGTAATCCCGGTGATACCAGGGGATTGATGAACAGTGCCTGAAAGGCTGCACCGGAAACGGACAGGGAGGCGCCGATCATGGCTGCCGCCAGTATGCGGGGCAGTCTGATATTGAGCAGGATGTTTTCCAGCAGGGCCTTGTTGTCTGCGGCCGGGCCGTGCAGGCCGAAGAGTTTCCAGCCGGCAAAGTTCAGCAGGTCCGCGGCCGGAACCCGGTATTTGCCGAGAGAGAGCGAGGCCAGCATAATTACCCCGAGGAGCAGAGCGAGCAGGGGCAGGGTCAATCGTCTCATAGGTTCAGAACCTCTCGCGCCTCTTTTTCACTCAGATCCACGCCGAGAAAGAGTTTATAAAATGACCTGGTCTCTGTCTGCATATCGATCTGGTAAAGGTCGGGATGGAGGGTGTGCATGAGCCATTTGATCCCCAGCAGCCGCATGAAAGAGGGCGGTCGGTCGAACCAGTTGAAGGGGACATAGGGAATAAGATAGACGCGCCGGTCTCGCACGGCCCGGATATTCTGCCAGCGCGGGTCGGCGAACACCGTGTCGAAAAAGGACTTTTCCTTGACCAGGATAACCTCGGGATCATACATGAGGACCTGCTCCATTGACACCTTTTCCATGCCGTAATGATCGAGCTCCTCGCCTTGATGCACGTTCACGCCTCCGGCCAGCGGGATCAATTCGGCATGCAGCGATGTAGCCCTCTCCGTGCCGAGGCCGTCCGGACCCTCGGCATAATAGACCGTGACCTTGTCGGCCGGGGAAATTCGCGCGGCAGCAGCCTTTGCCTCCCGCAGGGTATCCATGGCATAGCGGTAGAGCATCTCGCCCCGTTCTTTTTTGCCAAGCACGTCCGCCAGAAAGAGCAGGGCCGCCGGATAGTCGTCAATACTGTCGAGCCGCACGGAAACCCGTGACAGATCAAGCTGATCAATAGCGGTCTCGAACTTTCGGTTGACCGCGTCGTCCCGCCAGGCCCAGAACAGCACGAAATCCGGCTTGACCTGCAGCAGCACCTCCCGGTTGAGGGTTCTGCCCTGGCCCACCAGGCCGCCGATGACGGGCAGTTTTCCGAGACTTGCGGGGGTGTATTTCTGCTCGTTTTTCCATAAAGGGAAGTTCAACCCGGCGATAACGGTAGGGTCAATGGCATAAAGGAGGTAGGTGCCGGGGGGCGACACGGCAACGACCTTGGAGATGGTATCCGGGATCGTCACCGTTCTGCCGCTCATGTCGATAATCTCGCGACATTGGGCCAAAAAGGGGAAAACAAACCAACATAATAAAATTCCGATAAGTACTTTCAGCTTCATTTTGCCTCCGCTTTTATTGCATTCCGGAAAAGACCTGAAGGACGGCTTTGCGAATTATTCGTCATTATTTGCTCCACGAGATGATTGACCTTTGAACAGAGAACCGTATATGCCGGAATCAACCTGTTCACCCTTGAAACTCTTGGATTCATCTCGCAACCTAACTGTTTTTTGTGACTGACTTGTAGTAATCCTGTTTTTGAAAACAGGGTATACAGAGCGTTGCCCCCTGGTGTTCGATCTCCCGGCCATCCATGATGTTTTCCCCGCAGCGGGAACAGGGAACGCGGCGAAGCGGTTTGCCCGGCATATCCTCTGGACGCAGCGGCACCTCCACCTCGGTGATGGAAAACAGCTCCTCTTCCGCGGCATTGGCGTAGTCAGGTTTTTTCTCGGCATCTGCTTCGGCGGGCTTCCTGCCCGGCCGGATGGCCACTCGTGCTGCTTTGCCTGTTTCAATATTGATGAAAGTGGCTGCCATCTTGCCGTAATCACGTATCTTCATGGTGCGTTTGCCTGGTCTGCAGCCGGTGAGGGCCATGATGGCGTCGGTGGTGCAACGGTCAATCTCGACGAATACCATCAATTTTTTCCGGTCGGCTCCCTTGGGGTCAGCGATGCCGATCCGTTTTAAACCGCTCATGGTCATGCGGGTGCCGATCGAGATACCGTGGCAGATATCACCATGAAATTTGCCCGCCTCTGCAACCAGTTGTTCATATTCTCCAAAGTATCGGTTATCCATTTTTGCTCCTCTGTTTTTTTAAAAAGAATAATCCAGTCCCAACTGTCGCAACCTCGGCACATTGAGCAGGTTAATCTTGCGCATGCATTCACCGAAAAGCCGGTAGGCGCCGCCTCCCTCGGCCAGATTATCCAGGGCCTTATCACTGTCGGTTACCACCACCGAACCGACCAGGGCGACCCTGCGCCGGAAGAGTGGATCCGGTACAAACCCGGCCGTCGGTCCGACTACGGCGATGGCTGCCTCGGCGGGGACGAGACCGATCAGGTGGCCGATGGAGCCGTTGGCAACAGCCGCACCGGTAAAGACGGCGGTCTCGCAACGGCCAAGAGCGGCAGCCGTGTTTTCAGGAGGGACAAATATCCCATAGCCTGCCTCGGACTCGGCCTGGGTTTCCTTTTTTCGATCAATAATCGTTACTTCCGAGGCTTCCAGTTGCTGCAAACGTTTCAGCAGGGGAATAATCGCTCCGACGATACAGACTCTGCGATGCCGGAAAAGCGAGGCAATGGCGGACAGATCCCCACTGGTGTCCATATTATAGTGTCTGTCGTTGAGGAAAGGCACGGACAGGGCGTTTAATCCCGCCAGCCTGATGATACCGGCAAAGGGGCCGGGAAGAGCATCTCTAACAATTGAAAGGGCCGGCATGCCGCTGATGATGGGTATATTGTTCTTCAGGATCCGGCTTCCAGCCCTGTGTACCACTTCTGGCGGGGTATAGGCGACGCCGCCGCAGCCGTTGGAAAGTTTGACGCCGACAAAGAATACCCCCACCACGATGCGTTCAATGACCAGGGTGTCAAGCGTATTTTCGTAGAGGCTTTCAAGCGTAGCCGCCGTTTCATCAAGGATCGGCCCGGATGTATCGGAATTCTCAGCCGGGTTGTGTTTTTCTGCCGGCAAAGCCAAAGCCTTTTCATCTGCAAATTTCCGCATGTAATCTCCTGTTACTGCTTCCGGAAAGTAATCCACATGCCCTTGTCGTTCCGGGTCACGCTGAATGCATCAATGCCCGCAGCGGTGAGAGCTGAGGCGTAATGGCCGTTGTCATGCAGCGGTGGTCTCCGGTGTTTTTTCTGCCACTCGGGATATTCCTTCCGTAGCCGTTCGCTAGTGGCTGCCCGTGTTTCCGGATCGCCAAGTCCGCCGCCGATATAGGCCCATCCCGCCGTTTTCAGCACCCGGTTGATCTCGCCAAAGGCTAACGGCAGCTGGTCCCAGAACGGAACGGAGCCGCGACTGACCACCAGATCAACGGAGGAATCCGCCAGCGGAATGGACTGGACTTTTCCCTGCATCGTCCTTGCACGCGTCGAAAAACCGTCGTCGGCAATATTCTCCTCAGCACAATGCAGCATTTGCGGAGACTGATCAAAAAAGATGAAGTCAAGATCGGTTATTCGCGCCAAGGCGAGTCCCAGATAGCCTCCTCCGCATCCGACATCAAGACAGCTTCCTGATCTGATACCGGTTCTCTGCAAAATCCGGCCGGCATAAAAGGCGTAAACAGGGGCGTTTATCCCCAGGGCAATGGTATTATACATATCGACTTCAGAGGCTTTCATGCGGTAAATCCTTTAACAGTTGATCGACATCGGCATCGGTTGGGGGTAACGCCGAAAAAAAGCTGCTGAAATTCACGTGTCGCTTCCCGCAGGTCGAGAGGATAGCGCTCGGGATAGAAGCAGTGGGCCAGCCATTGCACACCCATCAGACGCATCACGGAAGGCGGTCTGTCGATCCAGTTGAATGGTGAACGCGGTATGGAAAGCACCTTTTTCTCGGCGACCGCCCTGACGCCCTGCCAGCGCTCATCGGTACGTACGGATGCGGCAAAGGCCGGATCGGCTGCGACAATGAATTGCGGATTGTACTCCAGCACCTGGGCAAGGCTTACCGGTTCCATGCCGATGTGGCGCGAAAGGGTGCAATGATGAACAATGTCGCCGCCGGCAAGTCTGATGGCATCGGCATGGAACGATTGATCACATTCCGTGGCCAATCCATCCGCTGACTCGGCGTAATAGACACTGACCCGTTGCGCTGCCGGAACGGCGGATATCGCCCGGTCGATTTCCGTCAGGATACGACGGGCATAGGCAGCGAGTTTCCCGGCGCGATCACCGCGCTCAAGCAGGGCGCCGGTGAATTCGATGCCGGCTGCATAATCCTCGATGCGGTCGATATCCACAAAAACAACCGGCAGGCCTGTCCCGGCAAACCTCTTGACCGCCCTTGCCGTATCGGTTCGCGGTCCACCCTTCAGGAGAACGATGTCAGGATGTAAAGCCAGCACCGCAGCCATGTCCGGCTTTGCCCCCGGTCCCATACCGGAGCCGAATACGGGCAGGGCCACCATCTCCGGGCCGACGAAGCGTCGGTCGCCTTCGCTCAGTGGACCGGGTAGGCCGACCAGCAGGTCCGGGGCGACCACGGCCATCAGTACGAGTGTGTAAGGCTGCGCAGCGTAGACCCTGGTTATATGGTCGGGGACGAGTACGCTTCGCCCGGACATATCGGTAATTTCACGCGCCTGGCCGTGGCTTGCCATGATAAGTAGGGCCAGCAGTAATCCTATCAGCAGTTTCATTTTTTTTGTCCTTTTCCCGATTTTTTGGTCAACGGCATGGAGCCGCTAGAGTGCCCAGGATAATTCCAGGCCGAGGGTTCTGCCGCGGTCCTGGTAATATCCCGTTACGTAACGGGTTGAATAGTTGTCGTCGCCCAAATTATTACCGAAGAGGGTGGCGGTCAGCACTGTCTGATTGATCTCAAATTCACGCCTGATGTTGGCGTCAACCCGGGTATAGCCGCCCAACCCTTCCGTGTGGGCTACGCCGATGGGGCTGCTGGAATCCGTCCATTCATCAACCTGCTTGACGGAAAGATTGGCGCGGTATGCTCCCCATTGATGGGTTAATGAGGCGGCGTACAGATTTTCAGGTTTACTTAGCCCGATGGAATCAGTCGTGGTGCCGTTGTTGGTGCTTTCGATGTCCAGCATATGGGACCAGCTCAGCTTATAGGTGGTATTGGCACCGATGTTTCCTTTGATGAGCAGTTCGATTCCACGCCGTACTTCATCTGATTCGGTGTAATAATAGTAGGTGCCGCCATCAAGAACATAAGTGGTACTCGTCGCGGTTTTTTTGTTTTCCGTGTCGATGCTGAACCAGGTAAGCATCGGTTTGCACCAGGGGGCGTAATCGGCTTCCAGGCCGATTTCAACCCGTTCCTGCTTTTCCGGATGGAGATCGTCGGTCTGGGAGCGCATGTCGAAATCTCCCGATGTTCCCTGATCACCATAGTAATAGCGGCCGTTCAGGGCATAAGTGTCGGTGAGCAGCCAGCGGGCGCCCAAGGCGTAAATTTTTGCCGGGTCCATATCGACATCGTTGCTGGCGTCATCGGAGGCGTTGACGGCGCTTCTGCTGGATGCTGAATTGTCGATATGCTTGGTGTCCTGCCGATAGCCGCCGTCCAGGATCAGATTGCCGCCCAAAAGCTTCTCCTCGACGGATGCCGACCACCCCATGACGGTGGTGTCGTATTTGTTATATGAGGTGCTGAGATTCGGACCGAACCCCTTGCTGTTTGACATCTGTCCGCCCAATTGCACCAGGGTGTTGCCGAAGCGGGCGTTATGTCGCAGGCCGACGCCGCTGGTTTCTTCCGAATAATCACGTCTGGAGGAGACGGATGAACTGAAGCTCTCATTGCGCTCGGTCTGTTCATAGTCGGTACGGAATATATTGAGCAGCGTGGTCTGGCCAGCCGTCCACTCCAGGGTCATATCGCCCGAGTAGATGGTTGTCTCCAGCGGATCATAGTACCACTTGACATTGGACAGGTTCCCGTTGACATCAATGCCACGCTGCATTTCCAGAGTACCTGAATCCTTGTAGGCCATCATGTTGAGGCTGAATCTGCCCAGCCGAAACCCTGCGCTGCCCATGCCGCTTTCAGAGCTTCTGCCGTCAAACCAACTGTCGTGGCTGGGACGATCCTTTTTGGTGACCAGACCGCCGAGATAGCCTTTAACCGGGTAATCCCCTTCGATTCTGGTTCCGGCGTAGAGGCTTTCGCTGGTTTCGGCCGGGTGGCCGCCGTTGGCCTTCTCAACGGAACCCGTTAAAATCGCCTCGGTTTTCTGCGGTTGCTTTGTTCTGATAATGATAAATCCGGTATTCAGACTCGAGCCGGAGCTGGATGCACCAATGGGAATGGACGGTCCCAGGGTCAGCGAGGTGGCGCCGCGGACAATCTGCATCTCTTCGATGGCGGAAACCGGGAATTTATACAGAATCCGGTTTGAGGAGGGGGGAAGGACTGCTCCGTCGATAATATAGGTAAAACTTCCCCCACCTCGCTCCTCGACGAAATACGGACTTTTCCTGCCCTGGTAGGTCAGATTAATTCCGGTCGCCTTGTCAAGCAGATCAAAGACATCGCCGGGGTGTATATCCTCGATGTCTTTTTGGGTTAACACTTCGGTGCCGAAGCGGGCGCTGGACTCAACGCGGTAGGGATTGGTCGGGCTGTCGGGAGCGAGGTCTTCACGCTGGCTGACAGCTTTGTCAACGACGATAATGGGTTCCAACTCCTGTTGGGCGAGTTCGCCCTGTTCCGGTTCCGCAGCCGTAGCCGGTGCGGAAAGACCGAGAACAAGCAATGCTGCCACGCAGCCGGTCTTTTTTGCTCGGCCTACATGTTTTCTCATCATTTTCTTTTTTACTCCTTTTCAATTAGGTTTGTGCCGTAGTTGCAATTGTTGGATGCATTGACTTGCGAAACCTCGGTAACTTTCGCTATGCGCGGAATGAATAACGTTGCTGAAAAAAATATTCCGATACGTTGATCAGGTCGATTTGTTCCACGAGATGATGGCCCAGCGGACTTCATGATGGTAGGAAAGCGCCCAGCCTCCCTCTTTTTTAACGAAATGCCCTTCAAGATAGATTCTCAGGCGGGCCTCCTCATCGGCAGTCATGTCGCCGATCATCCAGCGGAAGCCTTTCACTGCCTCATCGATACTGCTGTAGACCTTTCCGCCGTCGCCGTTCATCACAAAGGTGACATCGGCGAAAATACCCATCTGGTGCAGCAGGTTGTAGACGCAGAGGTAATCAGGCCCCCGGTCAAGCTCCCGCCCTATTGCCTCAAAAATTCTGCGGTCAAAAGGACCGTCACCCACCAGCGAGGAGATGAAAACCTTCCGGCGGGCCTTGCTGTCAAGCTTTGTCACTGCGGCGTGGAGATCCTCGACCACCAGTGAGCGTGAGGCAATGGCCACGTCATGCTCCGCAATGCCGGCCATATCCCAGTCATCCTCCCAACCGATGACGCATGGGGTCACATTGGTAATAGCCTGTTCCCAGCACCGCTCGCCCAGGATGGAGATCATGACATCCGAAAAATCAATCGCCGTCACGGCCTGCACCAGGCCGGCAAGCGGAATGGCCAGGGTTCCCGCCCCGCAGCCCACGTCAAGGACGCTCCACTCCGGCTTCGGATTCATGAGGCGCAGAAAATTCCGGGCATAGCCGCTGGTCTTTGTATGTCGGGCAAATGACGGGGCGCGGCGGTTCCAGTAGGAGTTGTCGTTGCGATCGTACTTCCGCTGCTGCCGGGCTTCACGCCATACCATATTCCAGTTCACCTTTTTCATGTCCATGGTCAATGCGTGGGCGGTATTCATAGGGGACCTCCATCCTGCAACGGTGGCCGGAGGGGCGATTGCACGGTGTAGTAAGTGTTTCCTGTCGCGCATGGCCGGCAGAGAGCCTTGCCGTTTTGTTGGATGTCGCGTTTGTCAAGGATCGTTTCCCCGCAGATTTCGCAGCGGGCTCTGCCTGTCGGGCGGCCCGGCATATCTTCCGGCTTCAGCGCTACCGAGACATCCTGCACGCTGAACAAGTCGATGTCCGGCATCTCCCTGTACGCCTGCATCTGCGCCGCGCTATCACTCAGTTCCGGATACCTGGCAGCCGCTTTTTCCCGCGCGTTCCGTAGTGAAACGATGCGCACCGCCTTATCGGTCTCGATGTTGATAAAGGTTGCCGCCATTTTCCCGTTATCCACGATTTTGAGGCTTCGTCTGCCTACCCTGCTGCCGGTGACGGTCATGATCGCATCTGTGGCGCAGCGGTCGATCTCGACAAAGACAATGAGCTTTTTACGGTCCTCGCCCAGGGGATCGCTTATACCGATCTCGCGCAGGCCGAGCATGGCGATGCGCACACCGATAACCTGTCCGGCGCAGAGGTGGCCGTGAAATGCCGCCGCCTTATCCAGTAGCTGTGCAAATTCTTTATATTTTTCCATATTCATGCCTCCTTTTCAGAATGTATAGCGCATGGTGGCAAACAGGGTTCTCCCCGCTTCGGGATACCCTTCCTGCAGTTCGTAATCCCGGTCAAAAACGTTTTTTACCCCGGCCTCGGCAACAACTCCGTTGCCGAAGGCATAGCTGCACTTCACATTGGCCACGGTAAATCCCTGGGCAACCTGATCGCCGTCTGTTGAACTATAGCGTTTTGAGTCATATTCCGCGTCGATCAGGGCGCTTAAGTTGTCCAGCAGGGTGTAGCGCAGATAGGCGACTGCCTTATGCCGGGGGATGTTGATCAGCTCGCTTGCATCGGTCTTGTTTTCTGCATAGGTGAAGGTGTAGTTACAGCCGATTTCCAGCGAGGTGAGCAGGTAGCCTGAGAGTTCAAGTTCCAGGCCGTAGAGATCGACCTCGCCGATGTTGAGGTTCTGGGTGGTCGTGATCCCCGGATTGTTCGGTTCCGGTATGGTTGTCAGCTGAATATAATCGCTGACATCGTTGTAAAAGACGGTGCTCTTGAAGCGCAGATTCTCAAGGTGCCGGTCCTCATAGCCGATCTCATAGTTTACTGATCTCTCCGGGTCCAGATCAGGGTTGGGAATGGCTGTGCCGAGCCGGTACGAATATCTGTCCTTGATGGAAGGGAGCCTGGTTTTTTGCGCTATTGACGCGTGGAGCGTACAGGCCTCGGACGGTAGATAAAAGAGGCCGAGCTGGGGGTTGAAACCTGAAGTACCGCCCTTGGGGAAATTGACAATCTGCCCGTCGGAGGTCAGGTCTTCCGCCACCAGGGTGTCAAGAGTATCGTAGCTGGCACCGGCTATGGCATAGAAACTCTTGGAAATGGTTATGGTGTCTTCCAGTCCCACCGACAGCATCTGGTCCTTGAAGGTCTTGACCGGATCGCTGTCATCCTGCTCTTTATGCACATCGAGTTTGTAGTGCAGGGCGAGCTTGAGCAGATGGTCGGGAATTACCGTTGTGCCCACCTCAATCGAGCCGCCGTCCGTATAGTCGTCATAGTGGCTCCTGAAGGCGTAAGGCCTGGTGATGGTGGTGTAGGTGGCGTCGTCATAGCTCCACAGGGAGTTCTTGAATATATCATAGAAGGCCCGGGTTTTCAGATAGGCCTTGCCGGCAAAATCTGTCTTTGAGGTAAAGAAATAGCTCTGTTTGTCCCAATAGGGCCATTTCCAGTAGCGCACCTTCTCATCCGGGTCGGTGCCGACATAGGGCGGGGTGCCCTTGACCCCGTGCTGGTAGATGTAACTGAAGGCATATTCGTCATCCTTATTCGGCGTAAAACCCAGCTTGATATTGATCTTCTCGTCACGTTGGTAGGAATTCTCCCGGTGGCTGCCGTCCTCGGCTGCGGAAGCCTTGAAGTCATCAGAAAGATTGAAATAATCGCTGCTCAGGTAAGAGGCCCCGGTCTGCACATACCAGCTGTTCTGGTTGGTGCCGAGATTCATGTAGCCATTATAGGTATTGCCCGAGCCGTATCCTGCGCCTACGCTGCCTTCAAAGGTCTTTTCCGGCCGGCGGGATACCATATTGATGGCCCCACCCATGGTGTTGGGGCCGTAAAGGACTGAGGTGAATCCTTTGGAAACGATGATCTCCGACAGATCGAAGGTGGTAAAGCGGGCAAGGTCGGGATAGCCGTCATAGGGAACGTAAATAGGTATGCCGTCGAGAAAAATCGGCACATGCTTGATGTCAAAGCCCCGCACATATACGGTCTGCTCGTTGCGTGCCCCGGTCACCGACGATGTCACCCCAGGCAGCAGGTTCACCGCGTCGGCCACGGTGTTCCGGTCGAAATCGCGTAACTCCTCGGCGTCAATTTTTTCGATGGTGATGTTTTTGTTTTCCTCCGTTTTGCCGCTGACCTCGATCTCCCCCAAGGTGAAGACGCTAGTTTCCGTATTTTCTGTCTCATCCGCTCTGCCGGCCAGTGGCATGGCCAGTAAGGCCAGTATGATCCCCACAGAAACGGGGAACCTCTCAACAATACTGCATTTCATGACTCAACCCTCCCAACGGTTGTGTTTCTAAATGCATAACGATAAATAAAAAAAATCAAAAATAAGCAAGGTTAGTCAACTAATTGAAACTATTTTTTTCTTATTTCATCTTCTCGATAGAACATTTCGCTATATACAAAAAAGAATAACGATTGTAAAAAAAATTATTCCACCAATACGATTTCAATGATCCTGAGCTGTCTGACATAACGTGGTCCGGTCAGGTAATCCCGGGCGGAGACAAGATCAACCGCACCATGTTCTTCATAAAGGGACCTGCCGTTCTTTTCCAGCAGAACCATGATGCCTTCGCCTGTCGGCGTATTGAAGATCTCCTGCCAGGAAAAGACCACCTTGTACCCGTCGTCCGATGAGGCGACGATGAACATTTTCCGCGTATCATTGTGGCCTGTTATCAGGATATCGGCTCTGTTGATGATGTCTGACAGCAGAACCCCCCGGCAATGCCCTATGCAGCCTTTGGGATCGCCGTTGCCGCAGATCATGGGAAGGTCATCCGTCTCCGCGGGATCCATGGCCCGAAGCTGTTCAATGTTGAGGATAAGAGGCGTTGTCACCCTGCCGCATAGGCGAAGTTCGTAATCCTCACTATGGCTGGATTGTTTGTTGCTGGATTTCATTTCAGCGTTCACTGCGATCTCCTCTGTTATTATTTGCAAAGATGATGGTTTAATAATGTTTGCAGCGTTCTGCGGCAATGGATGTCCAGACGGTTGCAAAATTGCTCCAGTAGGAACGAACCATTTCTTCACCTGCCTCTGTGAGTCGGGCGCTGTCGGTTTCCAAGCTGTTTTCATGAAAATGGACCAGCGGTGTATGGAAGGAACCGTTCATCTCGGTCAGGAGATGCAGTGCATGGTCATGATGAATCTCTGCCGATTTTGCCGCTTGCGACAGTGAGCCCTGGCTTCGTATCTCGTCAAGAAGCACGGCCCTTCGGTACCCCAGAAATGCTCCCTGTTCAATTTCGACAACAACACAGCAGCTTGGCGGTTTCATGCATGCCCTCTTCATCTTTTCTCTCCTTTTGTCGGTATATAATAATATACATAACGAATAACAAGTCGAAACCTTTCCGCAGTTGGCACCAGTTAATAGAAACAGCACGGAATTAACCGCAAAGCTCGACTCAGCATACTTTTTAATAAATCCTGGCGGCCAGCCCGAAAAAATCGACTCGGCAACGTTGAACAGCTATAGAGCAAACCTGGTGCCAAGGCGACAACTTTTATTAATTTTAAGTAATATCATACGGTTAAATGTGATTGTTCAGTGAGTTATGCAGCAACGGCAAGTGGAACACAACTCGCCAATTTTGCAGCAAACGTGACAAAAATGAAGGCGGCTATTCATTTTGGTGGCCTGTCAGAGGAAAGCCTCGATATACCGGTGTAAAAGCGGAGACCACGAAAAAGGGGACATATTCGGGAAATTTTGTGTTACATTAAAAAAGGAAATTTTTCAGCTTATTGCAACACTACTTGCGAGAAATGCGTGTTATAGATGGAGACAGATTTTTTGTAAGTAACGCTGTAAGGATAATTAAGGATAATGGACTGTATCAGCTGAAAGAGGTTGAATATGAGGATCAGGAAATTGGTTAATGGAGTTGTGGCGTTTCTATTTATTTTCTGCCTGCTGGCCGGCGTAAGCTCTGCCGAAGAGGTCGGAAAGAAGATTGTTATCGCCGTTTCCCCCTGCAGTGATGTGGTGTTGAGCTATAAAAAATTCCATCCGCTGCTCACCTATCTGCAGGCGGAAACCAGCACGGAGATCAAGCTGGTGTTCCCGCCTGATGCCGCTGAATTCGAGGCCCAGATAAGGAATAAGGATATCGATTTTGCTTTCCAGGACCCCAATGTGTACGTGAAATTTGCCGGGCTCTATGACCAAAAGACCCTGCTGCGGGCCCTCAATCTGAAGGGGAGCATCTACCAGTCCGGCGCCCTCGTTGCCAGGAAAGATAGCAATATTAACACTATGAAGGATCTGGTCGGCAAGTCCGTCATGTTCGGGTCCAAGCTTTCGGCCTCCAAATGGGTGGTGGCTAAAATGCTGTTTGAAGAAAATGGCATTGATATTGACAAGGATTTATCGATGTATGCCAATGGCGGCTGCTGTGAGGATATCCTCTTCAATGTGTTTCTCAAGGCCTTTGATGCCGGAGTGGTATGCGACCATTATCTTGACGAGCATGCAAAAAAACAGCGGGAACTCGGGGTCAACGCCCAGGAGCTTCACATCATTGCCATCACCAGATGGGTGCCGACCAGGGTATTTGCCGCCCGCAAGGACTTGGACCCTGCGCTTATCGCCAAGTTCGACCGGGCCTTGCTGAAACTCAACAACAGTAATCCTGAACATGCCAAAATCCTTTACTCTGCTGAAGTGGGGGGATTTCAACGGACAACGGATAAGCATTATGACGAAATGCGGGAACTTATCCGTGAAAAAAAGGTTAGGTAGAAGCGCTGCTTCCGGGAAAGGACGATAAAGAAGGCATGGAACTCTACCCGCAACGATGGGTGAAATTCAGCTTACGCACCAAACTGACCCTGCTGATTGAAAGTCTGGTGGTGATTATTGTCGTGGTTACCGGTATTATCACCACCATGCGGGAAAAGGAAAGCCTGGAAAGCGAGCTGCGCAAACGGGGACTCGCGTTAGCCGCCGATGTGGCCAAATTTACCACCAGTCCCATGTTAAGCAACGACCTGCCGACTCTCCGCCGTTTTGTCAATCACTCCATGGAGCAGGATTATGTCCGTTACGTCATCCTGCTTGACCCCCTGGGTAAGGTGGTGATGCACAGTGACCTGAAAGAAGTCGGCAAAATCTATCGGGACAGTATGACCACCGTGGCGATGAAGTCCGAGAAACATGGCAGTTTCCGGGCATCCCTGCCTGACAGCGGGGAACACTATTACGATATCTATACCCCCATCTCCCTTGAAGATGCCCGCTTGGGAACGGTCCGGCTGGGATATTCCTATATGGCGGTTGAAAAGGAAATTGCCAGCGCTCGGCGACAGATTTTCCTGATGGGTGTGGTAACCATTCTCATCGGTGGTATTTCCGCCTATCTGCTGGCTGCCTTTATCGCTGCGCCGATCAAAAAGATAACCGATGCCACCGGCAAAGTGGCCGCAGGCGATCTCATTACCCGGTTGACCATCAGAAGAAACGATGAGATCGGCGCTTTGGCCAATTCCTTTAACGAAATGACGGAGAATCTGCGGAAAACGACCATCTCCAGAGATTATGTTGATAACATTATCGGCAGCATGAACGATACCCTGGTGGTGCTTGATCGGGATTCCAGGATCAGCAGCGTGAACAAGGCGACCTGTGAGCTTCTCGGCTATGAGGCGGATGAACTGATCGGCCGGGATATACATAAAATTCTTCCCCTGGAAGAGATATTTTTCAGTGAAGCGGGATTTCGGCAGGTGCTCGCCGGAGAAAAAATCATCAATCTGGAAATAGACTATCTGGCCAAGGATGACACAAGTGTGCCCATGCTTTTTTCAGCCGCGGTTCTGAAAGATAAAGAGGGAGGAATAGAGGGGGTCGTCGGCATTGCCCGTGACATCACCGAACGCAGGAAGGCGGAGGAGGCACTCCGGCAGTCCGAGAAGGAACTCCGCTTCCTGTCCGCCCAGCTCCTTACCGCCCAGGAAAAAGAACGCAGGCGACTTTCCGTGGAACTCCATGACGAACTGGGACAGTCGCTGATGGTGCTTAAACTCAAGGTGCGGGCCATCCAGAGGACCTGGGGCGACGCTGAGACAGGCCTGAAAAAAGAGTGTGATGCCGTGATCAATTACATCAATGAGGTCACGGAAAACGTCCGCCGCCTGTCCCGGGATCTGAGCCCTTCCATTCTGGAGGATCTGGGGCTGACCATCGCCGTCCGCCGACTTGTTGAATCATCCGGCAAACTGTATAATATTAACTGTTCACTTGATATGACCGAGCTTGACGATCTTTTTTCCCGTGATCAGAAGATTACCGTGTATCGAATCGTCCAGGAATGTCTTACCAACATAGCAAAGCACTCCAAAGCCAGTCATGTAGCGGTCACTCTCAGAAGGCAGGAAGACAGTTTTTTCTTCCGGGTGGAGGATGACGGCCAGGGTTTTGATGTGCAGGACGCCTATGGGCGGGACCACGCTAAATACGGCCTGGGACTCTCCGCCATGAACGAGCGGGTCCGCATGCTGGGCGGATCTCTCGATGTTTGGAGTCGTCAAGGGACAGGTACCAGAATCAGCTTTACCCTTCATTTAAATGAGTGAGGAAACCGATGGTGACGCCGTATCGTATTGTGCTGGCCGATGATCATGCCATGTTCCGTCAGGGTATCAAAAATATTCTCGAAACTGTCGAGGGCCTTGAGGTTGTCGGGGAGGCGAGCGATGGCCTCATGCTTCTTGAACTTTTACGGCAGGGAACACCTGATCTGGTGATTCTGGACATATCCATGCCGCATCTCCGCGGGCTTGAGGCAACCCGGGAGATTAAAATGATCTCCGCCGATGTGAAGGTATTGATCCTGACCATGCACAAGGACAAGGATTACGTTTATTCCGCCCTGTCAGCCGGAGCGGAAGGATATCTGCTCAAGGAGGATGCGGATACGGAACTCTTTGCCGCCATCGAAAAGATCAGGGACAACGGTTGCTATATCTCGCCGCTCCTGTCCGGGGAATTTGCCTTTGATCTGGTGCAGGCCTCCCACAAAGGAGAGATGTCTTCCCTATCCGATCCTCTGACCACCCGGGAACGGGAAATTCTGAAGCTGATTGCAGAGGGGATCTCCAACAAGGAGATTGCCGATCTGCTCTTTATCAGTAGCCGTACCGTGGAAAATCACCGCGCCAATATCATGCGCAAGCTGAACATCAAACAAACCGCCAATCTGGTAAAATATGCCCTAAACAAGGGCTATATTCTGTCCACCAAATAAAGAAAAATCCTTTAAAAACCTGCTATTATCTCACTTCTGAGTAGTAATACCCATCCGTCAATAGGTAGTTAATCTGATTAAGTCTTGAGTAGTTCGCCGGATTGTTTCCGAGCTCTTTAAGTCGTAAAGTTCCATTCAAACGGGGGGATCTTTTCGAGTTCGATAAAAATTTCATTCAAACGATTCGAACTTGCGGCTCCTATAGATCCTTATCCATTTTACGGCAACAAAAAATTCCTGCGGCTTTATGTTTTTTCTTCCGGCTGGAATCAAGAAACAGGGAGTTGCTGAAAAAGCTGCAATAATACATGCGGCGGGTTGCGTTTCCCCCATTGGAGCCTGGGGAGGACGCGGACAAAAATCCCGGCAAGGAGGTGAAGGGAAAAAAGCGATGAGCACGGTTTTAGTTTTTGAGTCCTGCCTGTCGGCACTCGGAAGTATCGCATGGGGGAGATACTTGAAATGAGGTAGTTGGGGGCTGAAGGCAGCAAGGTGAACCCCGGAAAGGGCACCTGAAGGTTCTGGTAACACAAAGAAATAATTAACCTAAGACAATTTAAAGGCGGATAAACAGATGATTAAACGTACAGCTATTCTCATGACAACGGCATTCATGTTCGTAACTCTCCCAGGTGCTGCGGTTGCTGATGGCCAGGACCGGGATCAAAAACAACTTAAAGACGGCTCCTGCGTGCCATACACCACGGATGTGAGCGGCGTATTTACTCTGGCCGCCGATAAACTGCGCGACGGAACAGGGGACGGAATCCCGGATCGGGATCGGTTGAAGGATGGCTCCTGCCTGGATTACAGTACGGATATGAGTGGCGTATTTACTCTGGCCGCTGATAAACTGCGCGACGGAACAGGGGACGGAATTCCGGATCGGTTGAAGGACGACTCCTGCCTGGATTACAGTACAGATGTAAGTGGCAGCTTTATGCTTTCAGGCGATGTCATCAAGGATCAGATCAAGGATCAAGACAAGCTTAAAGACGGCTCCTGCCTGGATTACAGCACAGATGTAAGTGGCAGCTTTATGCTTTCAGGCGATGTCATCAAAGATCAGATCAAGGATCAAGACAAGCTTAAAGACGGCTCCTGCCTGGATTACAGCACAGATGTAAGCGGTAGCTTTATGCTTTCAGGCGATGTCATCAAAGATCAGATCAAGGATCAAGACAAGCTTAAAGACGGCTCCTGCCTGGATTACAGCACGGACAGCGTAAACATGATTCTGGCCGGCCGCGAACGTGACAAAGACAACACCAAAGATAAACTGAAAGACTGCAAAGGCAACGCCTGATAAGAGTCTTTGTCTGCTCCTTGGGTTTTAGGCATACACTGAATGAATAGTAATTAGGATATTTTCTGAAAAAAGAGCGTTGGGCAGCGTTGCTGTAACGCACAGCACAACAGGCAGGCAGCGATTTTCCAACATTCATTCAGGGCTCCCGAGTGGCTGTTTGAAACAGGTCTCCCGGATTTACCGGGGGACCTGTTTTTTTTGACCGAGAAGATAGCCGGTAATGAGAGAGCCAGGGGCTGAGGGAACCGACAGTGGGCGCGTATCGTATTGTATTGGCAGATGATCATGCCATGTTTCGCCAGTGCGTGAAGGATCTTCTCGAAGGGGCAGGAGGACTGAAGGTAATCGGGGAGGCAGGGGACGACCTGAGGCTTCTTGATTTTTTTCAAAAAGAGCCGCCTGATATGGTGATCTGGGGCATCTCCATGCCCAATCATCATGGGCTGGCCGCAACCCGTGAGATAAAAATGGTCTATCCGAACGTAAAAATTCTGATCCTGACCATGCACAGGGAAAAGGAATACGTGGATTATGTTTTGGCTGCCGGAGCGGAAGGATATCTGCTTAAAGAAAATGCCGATACGGAGCTCTTTATCGCGGTGGACAGAATACGACGGGGCGAGTGTTATGTTTCCCCTCTGGTAGCTGGCGGCGGTACGTACTCAAGTTTCAGGTGACACAACCCCAGGAATAACTTATTCAGACGCAGAGGGCGAGCATCTCCCGCACCGCCTGGTCCAGTCCCACATAGATAGCCCTGGCCATAACCGCATGGCCGATACTGAGTTCTGTAATCTTGTCAAGCGCGGCAATCCTGGCCGTATTCAGGTAATTTAAACCGTGTCCGGCATTGATCCGCAGTCCTTCCTCATGAGCGGCATTTACGGCTGCAACAATCATGGCAAATTCCCGGTCTTCTTCCGCATCACTTACCGCATCGCTATATCGGCCCGTGTGTATTTCAACAAAGGTCGCGCCAACTTTTCTGGCTGCCTTGATCTGCTCGGCATCAGGATTAATAAAGAGGCTGACCGGAATACCGGCATCCTTCATTTGGGCGATGACATTGGCAAGATGCAGCTCTTGGCCGATCACGTCCAGACCGCCTTCAGTGGTCAGTTCCGCTCTTTTTTCAGGGACCAGGGTCACCATGTCCGGTTTCAGATTCAGGGCGATATTGATGATTGCCTCGGCTGCCCCCATTTCCAGATTGAGCTTGGTCTTGACCGTCTGGCGCAGGAGGATCACATCCCTGTCCTGGATATGCCGGCGGTCTTCCCGCAGATGAACAACAATGCCTGCTGCCCCGGCCAGTTCGCAGATGCCGGCGGCAAGAACCGGGTCAGGTTCGTCGATGCCTCTGGCCTGTCTCAGGGTGGCAACGTGATCGACGTTTATGGCAAGCTTAACCATTTTTTCCCCTCAGGATAATCGGTTGTTACGTAAAAGGTCTTAACTAAACGAAAAGAAAAGAAATTTTCCCCGCCTGTATTTTATTTTTTTTGCATTCATAAATACCCCTATTCAGACAAAGGGGCAAGCACCTTTGCGTTGACCAGCTTCTGCAGCAGTTCTTTTTCCCTTGCCGTCATCTCTGCAGCATCATCTTCTCCACGCTCATGGTCATAACCAAGTAGATGCACAAGGCCATGAACCAGCAGGACGGAGATATAATCTTCCAGGGTTCTGCCGCAAGCCAAAGCCTCCCGCGCCGCGGTATCGAGGGAAATAACGATATCTCCCAGCAGTTGCGGTGCAGGAGAGGAAGGGTCGTCAGTCATGGGAAAGGATAGCACATTGGTCGGTTTGCTGATGCCACGGTAGGTGGTATTCAGCTCGGCCATGCGGCTGTCATCAACCAGCAGAATGCTTAATTCGCACTGCTTCCTGCCGGCATGCCGAAGTAGTGCGGTGGCGGTTTTCTTCAACCAGGCAAGGGTGACCGGCGAGGGCTTGACTTCACTTCTGAGCAGGACGGGCATCACCCTTCTCCTTTTTCAGGTGACTTTTTTCTTTTTTTTCATAGGCCCGTATGATCTGTTGCACCAGCGGGTGGCGAACCACGTCAATATCAGTGAAATAGCTGAAGGAAATCCCTTTTATTTTATTCAAAATTCTGGCGGCGTGGATCAGTCCTGAACCCCGGTCCCGGGGAAGGTCTATCTGGGTGATGTCACCGGTTATGACTGCTTTGGAATTAAAGCCCAGCCGGGTGAGAAACATTTTCATCTGGGCAGGGGTGGTGTTCTGGGCCTCATCGAGAATAACAAAGGCATTGTTTAAGGTGCGGCCTCGCATAAAGGCAAGAGGGGCGATTTCGATAATCTCCCGCTCCATCAGTTCCTTGGCCCGTTCCCTGCCGAGCATGTCGTTAAGGGCGTCATGCAGCGGCCGCAGGTAGGGATTGATTTTTTCCACCAGATCACCCGGCAGAAAACCCAGGTTTTCCCCGGCTTCAACCGCCGGCCGGGTGAGAATGATGGATTTGACCAGATTGGCGCTGTAGGCGGCGATGGCCATGGCCACGGCCAGATATGTTTTGCCGGTGCCGGCAGGTCCGATGCCAAAGGCGATGTCGTTGTTGCGGATGGCATCGATATAGAGTTTCTGGTTGATGCTCTTGGGCGAGACAATCCTGTGCTTGGCCGTGATATAGACCTGATCGAGAAAGATTTCCTTCAGGCTGGTCTGGGGCGAACGCTCCATGATTCTCAGGGCGTAGGCCACATCCGCCGCATAGATCGGATAACCGGTGACGATGAGGTCGTAAAGCTGATTGAGGGTGGCCACGGTGGTTGCTACGTCGTGATCAGGGCCGGAGATGGTCAGTGTCGTTCCCCGAGCCTTGACCGTAACACCCACCGCCTTTTCAATGGCCAGCAAATTGCGGTTCAGGTCGCCATACAGCAGGCGGGCCGCTTCATTATCGGTAAATGAAAGTTGTTTCTGTGTTGCAGTGTTCAGCATGGGAACTATTGACGGCTCTTGATTTTTGCCAGTTCCTCGTCAATGAGTTTCTGCATGCCGGCAACGGTTCTGTCTTTCACTTTCCTGCCGTTGATGAAAATGGAAGGCGTCCCCTTTACCCCGGCTTGGGCGCCGTCCTGCTGGTCCTTGCTCACTTGGGCCATGCTCTGCGGATCGGCCATATCCTTTTTGAACTGATCCATGTTCAGACCGATAGATGTAGCTATTTCAATGTATTTCTCCGGTTTGAGGTCTCTCATGTTCTGAAAGAGAAGATCGTGATACTGCCAGAATTTCCCCTGTTTCTGGGCGGCAATGGCAGCAAGGGCTGCCGGTACGCCCTGGGCATGGCCGCGGATGGGAAAGTGTTTGTAGGAGATTTTGACGGTTTCCAGGTTCTTTTTCAGAATTTCATCAAAGGTCGGTCCGAGTTTGGAGCAGTAAGGGCATTGAAAGTCGCTGAAGATGACAATGTTTACCGGGGCATTGGGCATGCCGAGGAAAGAAGCATTGGTGATGTCGATGGAGACGATGAAGGAGTAGCTAAGTTCTTGTACTTTGCCCGTGGATTCACTGCTGAGAAAAATTTTGTCTTCGAGATTGGCCAGATCCAGCCCGGAGACCGAAATGTGGTTGAAGGAGGGATCAACGGAGATGGAATCCTCCAACTTGCCGTCATTGGTGTAAATATCCACGCTGCCTTTGCTTAATACAAAGACATATTTGCCGTTAACGGAACTGGCAAGATCAAGAGGGGCGCTGGCTGCCTTGAAGGAATTGCTTATTTCCGAGTCAACCTTGGCCTGGGCGGTGAGGCAAATGCCCATGGCACAGATAAATGCTAACAGAAAAAACGTTTTTATTCTCATACAACCTCCTGATAGATAAGTGGGAGAAATAACGGTAATACGTATTTTGTTGTCGCCAATTGTTCTTGATCCGCTGATAATTTTCAACTGTTATTTTGCCAGGAATTGGAAAAAGGTGGTCAGGGCAAAACGCAGGGTATCTTTAGCCGCCTTTCTGCGGGATGATTCCGGCCAGCAAAACCGCCATGTGGCATACCCGGCCGGAAAATTCTGTCTGTCGCAATCCCTGCTGCCATTGCAGCAGGCAACCGCTGCAGGTGGTGACAACATGGGAAGCCGATAGTTCCAGCAATTGCGCCATGGGGACGGCTAAAATCTGCTGGGAAAGCTGCGGATGGGCGAGATGGAAGAGTCCGCCCTGACCGCAGCAGTGCGGCCCGCCGGCAAGCTCCAGGGGTGGAGCGCCCATGATATTGGCAAGCAGACGGCGCGGCTGGCCCATGATTTTTTCCGGGCTGAAGCGGAGATGGCAGGGATCGTGGTAGAAAATGCCGGCAGGATCTCCCTGCTCCGCGGTCACCGGGCTGGCGGGGGGGGCAAGCCCAGCCTCCAGGAAAAAGCGGGAAAATTCCCGCACCCGCCCGGCAAAATCCTCTGCCTTGCTGCGCCAGTGCGGGTCATCGGCCAGCAGGACGGGATAGGAGCGCAGGTGGCTGTAACAGGAGGCGCAGGAGGTGAGGATGGGAAGCGCATGGCCGGCAAAGGCCGCGATGTTTTTCCTGGCAAGGTCCCGGGCTTCCTCTCTGCTGCCCCCGGCAAAAGAGGCTAGGCCGCAGCAGGTCTGCTCTCCGGGGATCAGCAAGGGGCTGCCGGTGACCCAGCGGGTGAGAAAATCGGTGGCCGCGCCGATGTCCGGGCTCAGATAACGGGCCAGGCAGCCGCTGAAGTAGCTGACCACAGGCGGGGCGCCGCCCGGTTGGCCGGCCGGCAAAGCGGGCTGGGCCTCCTCGGGTGCATAATCCTCGGGCAGCAGCGCAAGCTTCAGCCACAGGCCGCTCGTTTTGGGCAGGTGCTGCAGCAGTTTCTGTCTGAGGCTGGCAAGGCCGCCCAGCAGCCGGGGAGAGGCGAGGGTTTTTCTGGCAACAAACTTTTCCAGAAACCGGTACCGGGCAGCCAGCGGCAACTGTTCACGGGCCCTGATCAGCGGGGTGAGGGTGTCGATTTTCCGGGGGCAGGCGTCAAGACAGGCGCCGCACAGCAGGCAGGCGGAGACGATTTTGCCGTACACGGAAGAAACGGGATTGGTGAGGCGGCTCAGCAGATGAAGTCTGCCGCGGGCAGTGTGGGATTCACGTCCGGTAACCTGATAAACCGGGCAGACAGCGGTGCATGCTCCGCATTTGGCGCATTGGTCACCTGCTGTCTGCTGTTTACCTGTGCTTTTCACTTCTGCCAGAGCAGATATGCCTTAATGAACGGATCAAGGACTCCATCAAGGACAGCATCAACATTACCGGTTTCATGGTTGGTGCGATGATCCTTGATCAGCTGGTAAGGCTGCATGACATACGATCTGATCTGGCTGCCCCAGGCGATTTCCTTTTTTTCGCCGCCCATTTCGTCGCGCTGCACCCGCTGCAACTGCCTTTCCCGCTCATACAGTCGGGATTTGAGCATCTTCATGGCCGTGTCCTTGTTGCGGTGCTGGGAGCGTTCATTCTGGCACTGGACAACGGTGTTGGTCGGCAGATGGGTGATGCGGATGGCTGAGCTGGTCTTGTTGACATGCTGTCCGCCGGCGCCGCTGGCCCGGTACGTGTCAATGCGCAGGTCCTTGTCGTTGATATCAACCACAATGGTGTCATCAAGTTCCGGGAAGATAAAAACCGAGGCGAAAGAGGTGTGGCGCCTGCCCCCGGCATCAAAGGGGGAAATACGCACCATGCGGTGAATACCCATTTCCGAACGGAGATAGCCGTAAGCATAGCGTCCCGTGACCATGATAGTGGCGCTTTTCACCCCAGCCTCATCCCCAGGCTGCCAATCAAGTATTTCGACAGTAAAACCTTTACCTTCCGCCCAGCGCATATACATGCGCAGCAGAATGCTGACCCAGTCCTGAGCCTCCGTGCCTCCTGCCCCGGCATGGATGGTGAGCATGGCGTTGTTCGCATCATGTTCACCGGAAAACATGCATTCCAGTTCAAAGGCGGCAATCCTTTCATCCAGCACTTTGAGGGTCTGCCGTGCCTCCTGCTCCGTTTCCGCATCCTGTTCGCTGATGGCAAGTTCCAGCAGCACCTCGGCGTCTTCCATCAGGTGGTTTAAGGACTCATAGCCCTCGATCGGCTCCTGTAGTCGGCTGATTGCCTGCTGCACATTTTTAGCCGTTTCCGCATCGTTCCAGAAGGCGGGATGAGTGGTTTTCTGCTCGAGTTCCCGCAATTTTTCCGTCTTGTCGGCTAATTCAAAGATGCTCCTTCAAGGCCAGCAGCCTTAATTGAATTTCCTGGAGTTTTTGTTTCAGTTCTGCAGACATATATTTTTCTATAAGTTAGGGTGAAGAGTGATAACGTCCTGTAAAGCCGTTGTAAGAAAAGTGGACATTCTGTAAACCAAAACGGCATAAGGAGCCGTAAAGGAACGGTCAGAATTGGACAAGTTATTTCGTAACGGCTCCTAAGCAATCCGATATAATACTCGAAAGAAAAAAATGTGCCAATAAAATCTAAAAGTTCACCACTGCTGACCGGAGTTGAGCGGCCCAGAGCTTACGGCTACGCGGCAAAGCGGAGGATTTCCACCTCAACCCCTTTGGTGATCGCTTCCTCGGCACGGGTTAAAAGGTGTTCAGTGATGCTGTCGGTCAGATAATATTCGCCGCAGGTGTCACAGATATCGGCCGGTACATTTTTGATGATGACTGACGTAATGCCTCGATTGAGAACCACCGTTGTCTCACCCGGCAGGGTCTCGCCGGTTTTACACAAAGCGCATTTCATTTTTCACCTCCTGGTCCTGAAATCGTCAGTCCATTTGTCTGCGGTCGGAATGTATGCGGTAATGCTATAACAGGCGCGATTACTGTGATCCATCGCCACCACAGTATGCAGAGGTTTGCCGGTGGCATGGCCGCGGACGTCCCCAGGTTCCTTCCAATGACGGCAGGTCGAAAGAGCTTTTTACCGAAGCCGCCATCCCTGGGCAAACAGGGTCTCTCGCCGACAGGCCTGCCGGTCCTCAACCCTCCTTATCCTTGGCGATTAAGCCGCCTTCATGCTCACCTCAACATGGAGGCCGAGACGGGCCAGCATTGTGACAAGCATGTCTATGGTAAATCGATCTATTTTGCCATTGATCAATTCGCTGACCCTCGGCTGGGACACACCCATGAGTTTTGCCGACTGAGCCTGGGTGATGCCTATGCTTTCGATGTGCTGCGCGATCTCCATCATCATTTTGCTCTTGATCTTCATGGTTTCCCGTTCCGCCGGATCTTCCTCCAGCGCTTCCCAGATATTTTTGAATGTTTCGCTCATGGGGTCCTCCCTGTTATTTCTCTGTACCGCTTACGGGCCAGATCGATGTCTGCCTTGGCCGTCCTTTGTGTTTTTTTCTGGAAAACATGCAGGACATGCACCGCATCAGTGAACTTGGCGACATAGATAATCCTGAACTGCCCGTTGTCTTCCCTGATCCTGATCTCATTGACGCCTTGGCCGATATTCACCATCGGCTTCCAGTCCGCAGGTTCTCAAGGCCATGCTGCACCCTGTCAAGCTGAAACCCGGCATTCCGCCGGGCTTCCTGCGGGAAATCCTTGAGGTCTTGCAGCGACGTGCCGTGGAAGATGATGTCTTTCATATTTTCTTTATACAAAATTTTGCATAAAACATAAACTGAAAGTATGCGAAATTTTGTATAGACCGGGAAATCGCGCTGAAAATTATTTTTTCATATTGCAGTATGCCGTTATCTTGCATAATTCTGCCATGATTTATGCCAGGAAGAATAAGGCAGGCGTCATTGCATGCATGCGCAGATGCGCATTTTCCAGACCGGAAAAGCAATGCCGGCAGAGCGGGAGGCGGGACGACACGATAATCAGCAGGGCAGGCGCCGGGGAATAGGAACTTTTTCAAGATGATTATCAGTTTTTGGGCGTGAATTTGAAGGCTTTTGGGGCGATAAAGTTTATTATGCCAAGACCTGGCTCAAACCACTGATGGCATCAGGAGGGAAAATCAAAGATAAAGATTTGACCCTTGACGACCCTTGACGACCCGGGTTTCCCGGCTCTTGATCCTCATGGGTGACTGGTGCGGTAGCGGCAAGAAAATCCGCAACCTGGCAAGTGAAATAGCGGAGCGGTCAAGGCTTTGAAGTCACTGGCAAATATCGTGCAAGAGCGGACATTTTACCCTCGCAAGAAAACAGTGTTTTTCTTGAACGGGATACTTTTTTCTCTTGACGAGGGCCTTTTAATGGGTGACCCCAATGCTCCCGATTTGACCCCAATGCTCCCCAATGCTCCCCCAGCGATGATTTCCCCCTCAGCGAGCATGCTGAGAATATCCGCTCTGCTGATTTTTCTCTCAAACATCCGCTGAATGGCACTGCCAAGACCTGACCGAAGTTTGATAGCGTTAGGAGGGAAAATGTCAAAGATAAAGATTTGCCCCTCGATGCCTCTCATTTTCTTCCTCCTGTCGTTTTCATAACAACGATTTATCTGAGCGTCCAATTTCATAGCAGGGGCAGGTCTGTATACCGGTGAGACTGGTCAATCAACCGAAAAATTCGGAATCTGTGCAAGAAGATTTGTTGCTTCAAAAATCACTTTCGACCAATCTGTGAATCGCTGTGTAAATGTCCTCACAAGTTGAATACTTGTTAGACTTGATATTTGCATGAACAGGCTGATGCCCTCTGCCTCCGCCTGAATCGTAACATTTGAAAAAGTTGTTATGCTAGTGACCTGGACTGACGTGAAGGTTACTTGTGGAACGTTGAGATAAGCCTTTGCTAAGTTCCTTAGGCCAAGTCCGAATTGAACAATGTTGGCGATCTGGTTGGCGGTGTCGATAAAAAAAGCCCCAAGCTGGATAAGCTGTGCCCCTTTTTGGTACATCTGAAAGGCTGCATCCCATCCTTCTTGTCCTGGAGGCCCTTTAGCCATAACTTCAAGCGCCATGTTACGCAGAGCAAAGCCAGGTCGCCAAAACACTCTGATTCCTGTATAAATTATTAGACCAGTAATAATAGTAGGTTGCATAACCGACAGAATATCGATGATTGTGGCAGCAGCCATCAATCCTACTAGAGTATCGAATAACCCAGAAGGATCCGTTTTGTTGATAGGGTCTGCATTTACATAAGCATATTTATGTAAACTAGATGGAGCAAAAAAATCTCCTTCGAATGGATCAAGAGCCGTAAATCTCCCCGTTGTCGGCTGATAATACCTTGCCCTTAAGTAGTAGAACCCGATATTTGCATCATACTGTTGGCCGGTGAAAAGGAACTGATTTTCGGTTGTCCCAGTTCTTGCGATCAAACTCCCGAAGGCATCGTAATCAAATTGATCGGTAACGACTCCAGAGTCATTTGTGAGCAAACGTGTGGAACCAAGCCCATCGAAATGGTAGTGGACGGTTTGCCCATCCCTAGCCATGCTTATGAGGTCGTCAGCATAAGTGTATGAGGTGATGAGTATCCCGGTAGGCGTGTATTCGGCCAGGACCTGCGCCAGCCCACGGTTCGTGTCCACAAGGTATCGCGTGGTCCCCGCGCTCGTTGTCTCCTCGACCCTGTTGCCGTCGGCATCATATTCATAAGTAACAATGTCAGATGGCGATGTTACCATGATCAGCCGGTTCTCATAATCGTAGGCATAAGTCGTGGTCCCGGCTGCATCGGTCTTGCTCTCCAGATTGCCGTTCAGGTCATAGGTATAGGTGATGCCGTTTTCTATAAGAAGCTGGTCTGCAGCATTGTAGGTATAGTCTGTGGCAACTCCATCGCAGGTTTTGATGAGCCTGTTGCCTACGGCATCGTAGGAGTAGGTGTTGGCATAGGTCTGCGCGTTTGTCGGATCAGTGACATTCTCATCAGTGAGGCGGTAGAGCTTATCATAGTTATACTGCCGCACGATTCCGGTTGATTCATCGATCCTGGTGCGGTTGCCGATCGGCCCCAGGGTATAGGCGTAGGAGGCCAGCACATGGGAAAGGGAGTCAGTATGGGTTAATTGGGAAAGACGGTTATTGATATCGTATGTGTAGGAAACAGATGTGCCGTTGGGGTAGGCGAGTCCAGTGCGGTTGCCGGCAGGGTCATAGGCGAAGGTGGTTATGTTGCCAGCCTGGTCATGAACTTCTTCCAGTCTGCCGCCATTATTGTATACGTATGAAATTGTCCCGGCCAGGCTTGATATGGCATGGAGACGGCTGTTCTCATCGTAGGAATAGGTGATCTCCCGGCCGTCCGGATAGGTAATCTCGGTCATCCGGTCCCGGGCATCATAGGCATAGCTGGTTATGCCCCTGTCATCTGTTGCGGTCGTCCGCTTGCCGGTGGCAGTATAGGTAAACTGGACCATTGAACCGTCGGGATATGTCCTAGCGGTCAAGAGGCCTCTCGCGTCATAGCCGTACGCGATCTGCTGGCCTTTGGCATCGGTTTTGGTTATCTGTCGGCCGGCGGGGTCATATGCGTAGGATTCCACGCCGCCATTCGGCATGGTCTTGGATGTAGGCCGGTTGTTCAGGTCAAAGGCAAAGGTGGTGCGGTTGCCCCGCGCATCAATAATGGCAATCCGGTTGCTGTTTGCATCATATTCGTACCGTGTGACTCCTCCCAGGGCATCGGTCACGGACAGCAGGTTTCCCTTGGCATCATAGGCAAATTGCGTGGTGTTGCCGGCCGCGTCGGTCTCTGCGGTCTTTCTTCCTAACCCGTCGTATGTGAAAGTGGTCGTTTGGCCTCCAGACAGGATGGTCTGGCTCTGCTGGTTGTTGGCATCATAGACAAAGGCTGTTGCATGACCGTTGGCGTCAGTTATCCTTGTCTGGTTGCCGGCCAGGTCATATGTAAAGGAGGTAATATTGCCCTCTGGGTCGGTGACACTTACCAGTCGGCCTAGACTGTCATAGGCTCTGGTAGTGGTATTGCCCAAGGCGTCAGTAGTGATCGTCTGCCTTCCTGCCGCATCGTAGCCGAACGTCTGAGTAGAGTCGTCAGGGTAAGTTGTTTTGGCGAGTTGCTTGTTGGCATCATATTGATAAACGGTGGTATGTCCAGTTTGATCTGTGAATGCAATTCGGTTTCCTTCGGCATCATAGGCGGCTGTGATGAAGGTGCCGTCTGGAAAGTTGGTACGGACAAGCTTGTTGGCGCTATTGTACACAAAGACTGTCCGTACCCCGGTTGGATCGACCTTGGCCGCGATATTGCCTGCCTTGTCATATTCGGTAAAGCTGATGTTGCCAAGGGCATCCTGCACGGAGGTTGGCCGGTTTGCGGAATCATAGGTGTACCGCGTCACTCCGCCTCCCTGTGCTGTCTCGGTCAATCTGTTGCCGTTGCCGTCATATGTGTAGGTGGTAACGTTGCCAAGCGGATCGGTCTGTTTCAACATATTCCCTTGGCCATCGTATTCATGTCGCGTAACGTTGCCGAGGCAGTCCGTGGTAGCAAGGAGATTTCCTGCCCCATCATAGGTGTTTGTGGTTGTGCAGCCCATGGGATCAGTGGTGGTCAGGAGATTACCCTTGGCGTCATAGGTATTGGTGCTGACCCTGCCGAGCGGGTCCGTCGTGGTCAACACCTTATTTAGAGCGTTATAGGTATACCTGGTTGTAACATTGATATTCTGGGTTGGGTCGGTTGGATGTTTTAAAATCTTTGTCTCGGAGAGCTTATTGTTCTTAGCGTCATAGGTCCACGAGGTGGTGTTGCCGAGGGGATCGGTCTCAGAGAGTTTGTTATTGTTTGCGTCGTAGGTGTATGTCGTTGTGTTACCGAGGGGATCGGTCTTCGCGACCACATTGCCCTTGATGTCATAGTCATAGACATTGAGGTTGCCCAGCCGGTCCTTGACGATCTCCTGCCTTGTATCGATGTTGTGGGTGTACTCAATCCTGTTTCCGTCCGCATCAATGTGGGCAATGATCCTGCCTTCCGCGTCGTATTCGTTCCTGATGCCGCGGATGCCCCGCGGGTCGATGATGTCGATGAGGCCGTGGCTAGAATTATAGGTATATCGGGTTGTGTTGCCGAGCTGGTCGGTCATGCTGATGAGGTCGCCATAGAAATCATAGGCATACTGGAGGGTATTGCCCATGGGGTCGGTGATGGTCGTGATGCGGCCCTCCGCATCCCTGGCGAACAGCACGCTCTTCCCGGCTGAATGGATGATGCCGTTGGTGGTGAAGGTAATGGTGTTGCCGTTGGTGTCTTTGATGCTCTCAAGTCCGGTCTTCAGGTTCAGGACGTAGACGGTCCCGTCCGAGGCGGTGAGCTGAAAACGTTGCGGATCAAAAGGCTGGAGAGTACTGATATCAAGCAACTCGACGCTGCCGAGCACTGGCTGTATCCAGAGATCGCTTGGACTGGCGTCCAGAGGGATTAAGGACGATGTCGTACCCGGTTTTGGCACGAAGGAGATGGTTGTCATTTCTAAAGGAACAAGCTGTTGGCTGCTCGGATTGACAGCAACACCAAACTCGTCAACCTTCCCGTCGGGATAGGTAATGGTGATGGTATGAGACTTTGTTTCCGTCAGGCTGTAGGTCGGAAACCAGCCGCCGCTGCTTGTCTGCTGCCAGTCTGCTCCCAGCACGCCGCTCACGCTGATTTCGATGTTCTTCAGTCCCAAAGTCCAGCCGATGCCGAAGTCACCCTTTGACTTCATGCGGCTGTCGTACATTCTGGTTATGGTGATCGGTATTCCTGCCATGGGAACGGTAAGGTCGTTGAAGGCAACGGTGAAGTTGCCGACCTTCATTTCTCCCGTGAGTTCGTAGATTTTCGTCGTTGAGGTTGTGTTACCGCTCGCATCGACGGCGGTGAGTCTGATGTCGTAGAGGCCGTTTTTCATCATCGTCGGGTCGAGCTTACCGAGGACTCCATTGATGACCGATGCCGTACCTGTGGCGAAGGGCACGAATTCGTTCCTGTCCTTCACCGAGTACTCGAGGGTGTACTGGATGAGGTTTGCGTCACTGGCGGTGCCGATGATATCCGTCGGGGCAGAGAGTTTTGTGTTGTCAGCGGGCGAGGTGATCGCGGCAATGGGGTTGGTGGTATCGCCTGTTGCCAGAAAGACAAACTGCTCGCTGCTGCTCCCCACGTTGCCTGCCGCATCAGTGGCAGTGCCCACGGCGGTAAAGACACCGGCCACAGGCGAGGTGAAGGTGGCATGGCCTGACGGGTCGAGAGCAACTGGCGCACCATTTACGGTGAGAGAAGTCGAGATGACTCCGACGTTGTCAGTTGCCGAAACGGTGATCGTAACCGAGGTCCCGACATAGGTACTGTCAGGAGAAACTTCGACGGTTACGGCAGGCCGGATAAAATCGGCAACGGTTTGATCATTTACTGTCACGGTGACTTCGTCGAAACCCACGTCTTGCTCGTCGTTGGCCGTGAGTCGGAGAACATAAGCCCCGGTCTCGCTGAAGGATGCTGTAGTGGTGGGCGACGTTGGCGCGGAAAAGGTGACAGCTCCGGGACCACTCACCTTGCTCCACAGGACCGTTAAGGTGCAGCCTGATGGCTTGCCATCGTCGGTTACAGAGCCGTTCAGGTCGGCCGTTGAGGGCAGTGTGATCGTCTGGTCCGGTCCGGCATTGACAATCGGGGCAATGTTGGTCGGGTCTTTCACAAAAATGGGAAAGTCCTGGGTGACGGAAGCACCCCAGGAATCAGTGGCTGCAACTTTCACCGTATTGTTGTTTCCCACCTGGCTCAGGCCAGGCAGCCATTGGATCAGACCCGTGGAGGTGTTGATCGTCATGCCTGTTGGCGCTGCCTCAAGTGAGAAGGTGATCGCGTTGCCTTCGGGATCGGTTGCCGTAACCTGGTACGAGTATGGCGAGCCTGCTGTCGCTGTCGTTACCGGCGACGAGGTGATTGACGGCGGACTGTTGCTGATCGCCGTGATTTTCACCGTGTCCGGGTCACTGTTCTCGGTGCCGTCATTCACGATGAGCTGAACGACATAGTCACCCGCAAGGTCGGTGGTCAAGCTTGGGGCCACTGTGGCCGGGTTGGACAGGGCCGACGCGCTGCCACTTGGTCTGGAGATGAGGGTCCACTGATACGTGAGAGGGTTGCCGTCCACATCCGAGGAGCCGCTGCCGTTCAAGGAAACCGTGCGACCGGCCAGGACCACCTGGTCCATACCGGCGCTGGCCACCGGCGTGTTGTTCAGGGTACTGATGGTGACCGAGTCCGGATCACTGTCCATGGTTCCATCATTGACGATGAGCTGCGCCACGTAGGTGCCGGCTTTGTCCATCAGGAAGGTGGGGTTTACGGCGGAGGGATCGGAAAGGGCGGCGACACTTTCGCTGGGCTTTGAGGTGAAGGACCACTTGAACGTGAGGGCATGGCCGTCGGCATCGGATGATCCGCTTCCATCCAGGGTAACCGTGTCGCCAACGTATGCCGATTGATCAGTTCCTGCGTTGGAGACGGGTTTGCTGTTTTCAGTGCTCACCACAACGGTATCGGCAAGGCTGTCCAGGGTGCCGTCGTTGACGATGAGCTGTGCCACATAGGTTCCGGGAAGGTCGGCTGTGAAGGTTGGCTTCTGGAGGGAGGGGTCGGAGAGTGCGGCGCTGCTTCCCTCAGGTTTCGAGGTGAGAGACCAGCTGTAGGTGAGCGTATCGCCGTCTGGGTCCGTTGATCCGCTCCCATCCAGCTGAACGGGATCGGACACGAAAACGGTCTGGTCCTGTCCTGCGTTGGCGATGGGATTTCGATTCGTCGTCGAAATGGTTACGCTGTCAGCCTCGCTGTCGAGGCTCCCGTCGCTCACGATGAGCTGAGCGACATAGTTTCCCGGTTCATCAATGGTGAACGTGGCCTTGACCTGATCGGTTTCTGAGAGGATTGCTGTGCTATCCTCGGGAATGGTGATGAAGGACCACCTGAACGAAAGAAGATCTCCGTCCACATCGGAGGAGCCGCTGCCATCCAGGGTTACATCATCCCCCACAAAGGCCGATCGATCTTCTCCGGCGTCGGCAGTCGGCCTGCGGTTCTCGGTGCTCACGGTGACGTTATCGGCATCGCTGTCGATGGAGCCGTCATTGACGATGAGCTGCAACTGATAGGTACCTGGTTTGTCAACGTAAAAGCTCGGTCTGGGATCGCTTGGATCCGAAAGGGTTGCGGCGCTCTCTGGTGGTACATTCAGGAGCGACCATTTGAAGGTGAGGGGGTCTCCGTCCACATCGTAGGAAGCGGTGCCGTCCAGAGTTGCGGTATCCCCGACAAAAATCTTCTGGTCTGTTCCTGCGTTGGCGACCGGTTTTCGGTTCTCGGTGCTGAGGGACACCATGTCAGGATCGCTGAAAGTGAAGCCGTCGCTCACGATGAGCTCAATGGAGTAAGTCCCAGCCTTGTCAATGCCGAGAGTAGGATCCACGGCGCTGGGATCTGAAAGCATTGCTGCGCTGTCTTCAGGTTTCGTGGTGATGGCCCATTGGAAAGTGAGCGGGTCCCCGTCGACATCGGATGAAGAGGACCCGTCCAGTGTTGCCGTCCCGCCAACGAGTACCTTCTGATCCGGTCCCGCCTCGGCTACGGGTTTCGAGTTTTCTGTATTGATGATAACGATATCGGGCGGACTGTTGAAGATTCCGTCATTTACAATCAACTCCACCTCATAGACGCCGGGGGCGTCCACGGTGAAAGTGGGGGTTGTGGAAGTGTCATCCGCGAGCTGGGCTGAGCTTCCTGCCGGCAGAGATTTGAAGGTCCAACTGTAGGTCAGAGGATTTCCCTCGGGATCACTCGATCCAGTGCCATCGAGATGTACCTCCTGCATTACAAAAGCCGTTTGATCCAGGCCGGCATTGGCAATGGGAGCCTTGTTGTCGTCGGTTGCTTCGCTCGCCTGGATCGAAAAGGACTGAAGAGCCGTAAGCCCGCCACCGTCAATGCTTTGGATTTCGACCTCATAACTCCCGGTCTGGGCCGGGTCAAAAGAAATGAGCCCTGTAGTCCCATTGATAAGCATCCCTGGAGGAGCAGTCAAAAGTTGGTAGGAGACCGCGGTTCCATTGGGGTCGACAGCCTGCACGTCGGAGGTGAAGGGAACCCCGACAATGGCATGCGATACTGGCCTGGAGTAAATCACTGGCCTGTAGTTCTCAATTGTCCTGCTTACGGTGGGATGAGAGCCCACTACGGATGAAAAGCAGGTTCCCGCCTGGCTCACTGCGCCCACGGTGTAGAGGTAGCTGGTCTCATTGATGACGCTGTAATCGAGATAGGTAGAGTAGGCGGAGGTGGTCTCTGCGATTTTCTGGAAGTTCGCGGGATCCGATTCCGCGGACCGGTAAATGTCGTAGCGCACTGCTCCTGCCTGGAGAGGCCAGGTCAACTGTACCTTGCCCGATTTGGCTCTGGAAAGGATTTCGAAGCACGGGCTAACCGTAACCTGAACAGAGTCAGGTTCCGACCGTTCAGTGCCGTCGCTGACGATGAGAGAGATGGTGTGCTCACCATCGGGAACACCCACGGTGGGGGCCGCTCCCTCCACCGAAGTGAAAGGCCCGTACCATTCATAAACGATGGGGTCGCCGTCCGGATCGAGGGAGGCCTGCCCGTCCAGAGTGATCAAAGCCCCAGCGGGTTGGTTCTTGAACATGGTGCGATCCGGGCCTGCATCGGCGATTGGAGAGGCAGCATGCGCTTCAGTTGGCAGGAAAGGACTCACCATGGTTCGGAGTGTTTCGACGAACTCCTTCGGGTCCCACTGATAGGATCGGCTCAGCTCTTGAAAGGGAATCCCTTGAAACGCCATGAGCCAGATCAGGAGGTTAGCCATAACCCTGCACAGCGAACTGTGACGGAACTCGTTCATGGTCATCCTTTCCTTATCCATGATTCCCTCCTTCTGTTCTGTGTTCGTTAACTTTATTCCTGATCTGATTTCATGGCTGAAATGAATCCATTAACGAGCAAGCGGGCTGCATGTTTCGGAACATCCATACATGAAGCATTAATTTGCTGCGCTTAAGCGTGCAAATTCTTCATGGGATTTTGGCCAGAGAGACAATTGACCCCAAAACGCTTTGCGTAATTCGAAGCTTAGAAAAATATTGGTTGTAGGTTCGCAGGCGGCGCGTTTGCCGCCAAACACGTTCAATATGGTGGAATTCCAGGCCACATGATGGCATGTTCCGCGGACAGCTTCTGATCTCTGCTGGATCAAGCATATTTCCTGGAATTCCGTTGGATTGCTTACCCCCCAAAAAAAAGCAAAACCGGGCTGCCATTATCAGGCAGCCCGGTTTTGCTTGTGCATCGTTGTCATTTCGTCCCCACCTTGCAGCAGGTTTAATTTTTCACTTATCCTGACAAACTCTTAACAATGTGATTCATTTTTTTGCAATAGGGCAAATTGTCGCATCATTTCAAAATTTCCAAGGCGGGAGGAGCGAATGCGTGCCAGCGCCAGCACGTCTTTTAGCAGATAGGAACCGGCCAGTTCCTCCAGCAGTTCGATCTTTTCCTATCTGCCAGAGGTTCCACAATTTCCGGGCGGTAACGCAGGCCGCAGGAGGCAAGATACGATTTGAGCAGGGTCGTTTTGTCGACCCGGCCCGTGGATGATCAGCCCCTTGCCGGGCACGAGAAATACGTCGGGCGAGTGCGCCCGGTTGATGAATTAACTTATGGCAACTCCATATATTTTGATTCCGCAAGTCCTATTTCTGCAAAATCTCATTGAGCAGTGAGGTCTTTCCCGCTGTTTACCTCTTTCCGGTCAACCAGTTTTTCGATGGCAAGATAGAGTTCATTGAGCTGGATGGGCTTGGTGATATAATCATCCATGCCGCTTTCCAGGCATTTATTGCGATAATCTTTCATGGCATGGGCGGTCAAGGCGATAATCGGGATATGGGTGCCTTTCCCGCGTTCCTGGGCTCGTATCCTCATGGCCGCCTCAAATCCATCAATTTGCGGCATCTGCACATCCATGAGTATGATATCGAATGTGCCGGCGGAAAAGGCCGCCACCGCCTGCTCGCCGTTTTCAACGGTGGCAACGATCATCCCTTTGCGTTCAAGCATATCCTTGGCCATCATGCTGCTGATCATTTCGTCTTCGGCCAACAGCACCCGTATATTACGCAGGGCATCCTTGTTATAGCCGAGCAGCGCCGTGAGTTGGCCGTTTTCAGGCTCATCATGGACTGAATTGTTACCGGACAAGCCAAAGCAGGCGGTAAACCAGAAGGTTGATCCTTTGCCCGGTGTGCTGGAAACCCCGATGCTCCCTCCCATGAGAGTGGCAAGTTCAGAGGAGATGGAAAGGCCGAGGCCGGTCCCGCCGAAGCGGCGGATATGGGACGGATCAACCTGGGAAAAGGCCCGGAAGATCAGCTTCTGGTTTTCCGGACTGATGCCGATACCCGTATCGATGACGCTGAATTTGAGCATGACCTTGCCGTCTTCCGTCATCTTTTCCCTGTTGACATGAATGGTCACCGAGCCCACATTGGTAAATTTTATGCCGTTGGTCACCAGGTTGATAATGATCTGCACCAGGCGGTTCGGGTCACCAATCAGCATTGGCGGGACTGTGGAGCTGATCGTGCGCTGCAGGACAAGATTTTTCCCCTGGGCCTTTAAGGTGAGGATCTGCAGCACGCTATTAAGGGTTTCGTGGAGGTTGAAAGGAATGGCAATGAGTTCGAGTTTGCCGGCCTCGATTTTAGAAAAATCAAGGATATCGGAGATAACCGACAGCAGTCGGTCCGATGATGTCTTTACCGCATTAAGATATTTTTTCTGGGTCGGGTCGGCGTCAGAGGTGAGCAGCAGGTCGGTAAGGCCCATGATGGCGTTCAGCGGGGTGCGGATTTCATGGGACATGTTGGCCAGAAACAGGCTCTTGGCTCGGTCGGACTCTTCCGCCTTGTGGCGGGCTATCCTGGTCTGGCTGAGTGATTCCTGGATGACGTCGGACATGTTGTTGAATGCCCGGGCCAGCTGGCCCATCTCGTCGCTGCTGCGGGTTTCAAGGCGATGCTCGTAATTGCCGTCCTGGAACCGTTTGATGCCCTGGATCATGGTGGTTATTTTTCCGGTAAGGCTTGATGCCATCCAGATGGCGATGAGGATCACTACAAGGATCATGAACAGGGTGGAAAGAGACAGTTTTTTGGCAGTGTCCTCCAGGGCGTTGGTCATGAATTTCTGGTTGGCGGCATTTTTCGCCAGCAGTTTTCCTTCAAAATTATTTTCTATGGCGGCGATCTCTGAGGCAGTCTGGGTTGCGGCATGATGGAACTCATCAACATTGGCGCCGATGGTCACGTAGCCGAACCCCCTGGGACTGTTTTTGTACATGCCGGTGTAGTAGGGAATGGTGGCGGCCGTGGTAAGCTTCCATAGATTGCTCCAGAAGATGACAAAGGAGCCGGAACCGCCGTACTGGGTCAGGGTATGCCAGCCTGTGCACTGGGGAGCGAAGTTGAGAAAGCGGCCGTCAAGCCCCACCATGCCGGCCTTGGTCAGGGCGGCGGCCGGCTTTTTTGCCAGGCGCTGTTCCAGAAAGACCGGAGCGGTTTTCTGAAACTCGCCGAAGGTGAGCCCGCTTTTCTGCCACATGTCGTAAATTTCGCTGGAGAGCCAGGGTACAGCCTCTTCACCGGTAGCTGGGTCATAACCCACGATAAAGTAGTCCCGGGGGTGGGAGATATTGCGGCCCTTGAAGTCCCACATGAAGGCGTAATTGCCGCTGGAGGCGTCGGAAATGGGCGAGTAGCGTTCTTCGGTGGGGACGACATGGTCGGTGAATTCCATGATATGGGTGTGATCAAGGGCCAGGGTTACATAGCCGATGATCCGCCCTGCTTTCACCACCGGGGTGGCCCAGCGGATGAGACCCTGGAATCGTTTGCCCACCGGGTTTTCCTTGCCCGCGTATGCGGCTTTTTCCGGTTCAAAGGGAATGCCCATCTCCTCACAGCGTTTTTGGGTGTAGGGACCGATCAGGGGGGAGGGAAGGTAGGGGCCGATCACCTCGGAAACATAAATTTCTCCGGGTTTCAGTTTTTTCAGCTCGGAGAAATAGGTCTCCGCCCGGCACCAGGTATTTTCTCTGCTGGAAACGTCCCCTAAAGTCTTGGGCAGCAAATCCGTAGTGGTTACCTTCACTTTTTCCCTGCCGGTCAGATCGATGAAGGTCATTTCCAGGTAGAGGGGTTTTTCCACGGTGATGCCTTGTGCCTCGGGCGGCCGGTAATGGAAATCTTTTTCATTATCCGGATTCCGGGCGGAGACCGGCAGGGAATGGTCATGCTCCGGCGGGGGAAGCCAGCTTGTGCCGTCAGGGCTGAGCTGCCATGGGGCGGGGTAAATAGTGGGATGTTTGCGTGGGGCGAGAAAATTCCGATAGTTTTCAGCAGTGGTGGGAAGGTGTGCTGCGGTAAGAATGTCCTCATCCCGTTCATAGAGGAAAGAGGCCACATCCCTGGCCGTATCCGTGGTCAGTCTCTCAATGCTTTCCCGGGATTTTTCATCGAGGGCGATGATCGAATTCTCGGTGGCGAGTCCGCCGATCTGGCCGACGATATGCTTGGTGTCATTGGCCATCTGGGCCGACTGGCTGCTGACCGAGATGCCGAGTTTGTTCACCTCATTCATGGCCAGCCAGGCCAGCAGGATCAGGGGAATGACCTTGATGAAAATGAAGATCGTTATGAGCTTGCCGCGAATTCCTAAGCGCATTGGTTTCTCTTTGCTGAGATCAGTAATATAACTGACTGAACATATGAAGATAATTCAACGGATTTCCGAGCTTGGATATGGTCACTAAACTGATCTATTTATTATCCTGATCCAGAATGCCACAGGAATCAAGAAAATAAGACAGGCAATGGGGAAGAGATAGCCTAATCTGGTAAATACGGTGTGTTGGTCAAAGAGAGCAGGGCTGCCGTTAATCGAACACGTGGTGAATAGGGGGGTTGCCTGGCTGATGCGGCCAGCCGGGTCGATGAAACAGCTGATACCCGTGTTGGCTGCGCGGGCCAGGCTGCGGCGGTTTTCCACGGCGCGGAACACCGCCATGGCCATATGCTGGATAGAGGCGGAAGACTTGCCGAACCAGGCGTCATTGGTGATGTTGACGAGCAGATTCGCTCCGTTTGCCACCTCTTGGCGGGCCAGAGCCGGGAAGATGGATTCAAAGCATATGAGAACCCCCAGCTTTGCCTTGCCGGCTGCCAGCGGTTGGGAATCGCTGCCGGCGGAGAAGTTGCCGATCGATTCCACCACCGGCCCCGGCAGGGGCAGGATGTCGCTGAAGGGGATATATTCGCCTAAGGGCACCAGATGCTGTTTGAAATAGATGGCCTGGCTGCCGTCGGGACGAGCGAGCAGGGCGCTGTTGTAGAGGTCGTAATCTTTTTGCTTTTCCACAAAGTAGGGGGCGCCGGAAAGCAGAAAATAGTGATGACTGTATACGGTGCGGTCAAGCACCTGGGGGAAGAGCGGACTAGTGGGGGGAAAGAAGGGCATGGCTGTTTCCGGCCAGATGACCAGCTCGGGCTGCTGCTGGGCCGCCTTGCAGCTTAGTTCGATATAGGTTTCCATGGCCTCCCGCTGTTTTGCCGCCACCCATTTCTGGTTCTGTTCGATATTGCCCTGAATCACTGCCACCGGGTATCCGGGGGCTGCTGCCAGGTCGCGGGAAATCGCTTTGAGCTGTACAAAGGAATAGGCCAGGGCCGCGGCAATGAGCAAAAGACCGGTTGTGGTCTGCAGGCGGGTTGGTAGCGGCAGCCAGGGCACATCTTTTTTGCGCCAGCGTGCAGAGAGAGTGAACAACAGGCAGTTGGCCATGACAATCAGGAAGGTGATACCGTGATGGCCGGCCAGATCGGCTACCTGGATGAGCAGCGGGGTGTTGAACTGGGAGTAACCCAGATCCTGCCAGGGAAACCCGGAGAAAAGCAGGCCGCGGACAAAATCAAGGGCCACCCAGAGCAAGGGGGCGCTCCATACCGGCGCCACGGCCTGCATGCTCCAGCTGCAGGCGGCGCAGAAAAAGGCAAGATAGAGGCTCATGTAGGCGCTGAGCAGCAGCAGGGCAAGCCCGCACAGCCACCAGGGCAGATGGCCGTATGTGCCCAGGGAGATGACAACCCAGTATACCAACAGCAGGTAGTAGAGGAGCCCGCTGACAAAGCCGAGCAGGGCGGCCTTTTTCGGAGTGACCATGGCGCAGCCGGTGAGCAGCGGCACCAGGGCGATCCAGGCGCAGAAGGACAGCCCCGGACCCGGAGATGACAGCCAGAGAAGCAGGGCGCTGAGTAAAAAGAGCAGGGGAATATGCATGGGATTTAGAGTAAGGCCCGTGACGCAGGAAGAAGAAAGGGCGGCAACAGCCCTCCGCGTCTGCATTTTCCGGTATCCGTCATGTGTTTTCCCGGCTGATCCTGACGCTTTTGACCCGCCGCTTGCTGGCGGAAAGAACGGTAAAGGTGAGAGGTCCGAATAGCGCCTTTTCTCCGGTTGCGGGAATTTTGCCCAACTGGTTGATGATGAAGCCGCCCACGGATTCGTATGTACCTTCGGGAAACTCCATATTGAAAAACGATTCGATTTTTTCTATATCGACTTTTGCCGAGGTGATGACGGTATTATCATCAACCACCTGCCACTCATCCACCTGCATGTCCGTTTCGTCGGCGATCTCTCCGACGATTTCTTCCAGGATATCCTCCATGGTCACCAGGCCGCGGATGCTGCCGAATTCATCGGTGACGATGCCCATATGCTTTTTCTGGGCCTGGAAATCCAGGAGCAGGGAAACGATCTTGTCATTCTCCCTGACAAAGAACGGGGGATTGAGCAGTTCCTTCAGCGGCGGCAGCGCCGTATCCGGGGAACAGGCGAGAAGCTGCTTGGCATGGAGAAATCCGACGATGTTGTCCGGGCTGCCGTCGTAAATGGGAATACGGCTGAATCCCTTGCTTGTGATCAGCTGAATGACATCAGAGGGGGTGGCGGCAAGGGAGGCGCTGACAATTTCGGTGGCCGGCGTCATGACCTCCCTGATCAGGGTATCGCGGAATTCAAAGATACTGCTGATCATTTGGCCTTCATGGCTGGTGATGAGACCCTGCACTTCCCCTTCATCAATAAGTTCCTGGATTTCCTGTTCCAGGTCTTCAGATGTGTCGGGTTGCGGGGAGAGCCTTGAAAATTGCAGGATGCGGCGGAGAAGAGAATGGCTGGGTTCCGAAGGAGGCTGTTCTTTATCCATTGTATTAATTAATAGCTTTTTCGTATGGCTGCAAAGCAGTTGGTCATGGGGAAAAACTCCATTATTATCTATAGGTTGACTACGGGGAAAGGCTTTTGCAGCCAAGAAAAAAAATTGACTGGTTGTTGGGAAATCGTTATAAGCATCTTGCTTTAAAAAGGGATAAGATTTAAAAAAACAATATTAACCAAAAAAATTGCATTGATCAAACAATGAATTCATTTCCTTTAATTCAAGTCTTTTACTAAAGTCAAATTTTTTCGTATACTGCGAAAAATATTCATATTTAATTTAAATTACGGCTTTGCCGATTCAGGTTTTAGGGTTTGAAAGAAAAAGTACTTATAGCTAACAGGGGAGAAATTGCCATCAGGATTGCCAGGGCCTGTGAAGATCTGGGTCTTGATTTTGTCATGATCTATACCGAGGCGGACAAGGACTCAGAACATGTTTATCCGTTCCTGCAGAACCAGGGGGCCGAAAAGCGGGCCTGGAAAGTGGCAAGTTACACTGATCCCAATGATATCATTTCCGTTGCCGACCATACACATTGCACCGCCATTCATCCGGGGTACGGTTTTTTCTCGGAGGATTTCCGTTTTGCCAGGCGAGTGACCATCCGTGAGCGGCCGATTGCCTTTATCGGCCCGAAATGGGAGGTGATCCGGGACCTGGGCGACAAGATTAACACCAAGCGCGTTGCCAATAAACTCGGCATCCCGACCATTCCCGGCACCGACGGCCCGATTTACAACGAGATGGAGGCCGAGGATATTGCCGAACAGCTGCTGGAAGAGCAGCGGGCCCAGAAAATCAAGGATCCCTCCATCCTGGTCAAGGCAGCGGCCGGCGGCGGCGGTATGGGCATTGAGGAGGTCAAGCGGCTGGATGAATTCCGCCGGACTTACCGCCAGGTGCAGAATTATGCCAAGCGGCAGTTCGGCGATGCCGGGGTGCTGATCGAGCAGTGCCTGCGCGATTACAATCACCTGGAGGTGCAGCTGCTCTGCAGCAGGCATGGGGAAAGAGTCCATTTCAGCACGCGAAACTGCACCATTCAGAGCACGGGCCGGCAGAAGCGGCTTGAGGCGGCGCCGGGATTTGACGAAACCTGTTTTTCCTACGAATTTAACGCCAAAGATGTACTTGACAAAATAGTGCAATATTCGTTAAAGCTTGCGGCCCATGTGCGTTATGACAATATCGGCACCTGGGAATGGATCGTCAGTCGTTCAGGCAAGCCCTATCTGCTTGAGGTCAATACGCGCATCCAGGTGGAAAATGACGTTTCCGCCCGCATCAGCTTTATCAAGAATAAACAGCCGAACCTGATCCGGGAGCAGATCCGGCTGGCCCTGGGAGACAGAATCGGCTATAGTCAGAAAAAAATAAATTTCACGGGTGCCAGCATTGAATTCAGGATTGTCGCGGAGGACCCGCGCCGCGGCTTTGCCCCCTGGATCGGCACAATTTCCCGGTTTGACTTTCCCAAATGTGAGTGGGCAGCTGTTTACACCCATGTTCCCTTTGATCGTTCCTATGTGATTCCCAGTGATTATGACCCGAACCTGGCTTTGGCCATTGTATGGGGAAATTCCATTAGCGAGGCTAAAGAACGGGGCCGTCAATTTTTAAATGAAGTGATCATTGAAGGAACAAACGGGGCAGGTGATCCTATTATGACCAATATCGCCTATCTTAAAGATAATATTGATAATTTGTTGACATTCTAAATGGAAGATTTACGAAAAAGACTTCTGAAGAGCACGGAACGCATCTCTTACCTGAGCCAAATCAGGGACGGGATGGATTGGGGCAACCTGGCCGGGCTGCAAGAGAAATTAGATACTGTCAGGAATTCGTTTTACGATGTTCCTGAAGAAGAACTTGAAAAGCAGGTCTGTACCCTGGAGGAGGGACTTTCCTTTCTTGAGCAGCGCTGCGAGGAAAATCTCACCCCCATGGAGAGGGTGCGAATCGTCCGCAGTCCGTTGCGCTTTTCCCTGCAGGATATTCTGGAAAACGTCTATGAGGATTTCAGCGAACTCGGCGGTCAGGACGAGGCCAGTATCGATCCCTCCATGGTTGCCGCCAAGGCCACCATTGTCCGGCGGGTGAAAAATAAAAATATCACCCAGCAGGTGATGGTCATCGGCCAGGAAAAGGGACATGGCGAGGAATACCGCAACGGCGGTTGCTGTAAGCCCTGGGGTAATGAAAAGGCTTTGCGTTTCATGCAGGTGGCCCAGACCGAGGGCATTCCCATCCATTCCTATATCTTTACCCCCGGTTCTTTTCCTGTGGAAGATTATCCAGGCGCGGCCCAGCAGATCGCCAGAAACATTTATGCCATGGCTAAACTGCGGGTGCCGTTTATTTCCATTATTTCCGAAGGTGGATCCGGCGGCGCGGAGGCTATTGGTCTGGCGGATTTCCGTATGATGTTTTCCCACGGCTATTATTCGGTCATCTCGCCGGAAGGCGCGGGCGCCATCGAGGGAAAAATCCAGGAAAGCGAAAAGATCCCCAAGCAACTGCTGGAGGATTGCGCCAAGTGGCTGCGCATTACCGCTGAAGATAATCTCAAACTCGGCACCATCGACCGGGTGGTTGATGAACCGCTCCTCGGCGCCAAGCGGGATGATTTCGCCTTTTTCAAAAGGGTGAAGTTTGAGATGATCCGGGCAACGGATGAGGTGGTGTTAAAAACCAAAAGCCTTAGGGCCTTCAGGGCCTATGAGCTGAAACTCAAGAAAAACGAGGTGGTCAATTCCGAAGACCACCTGATTGAAATTTCCTGGGATCTCAACAACGATGAAATCAAGCGTCTCCTGCAGCTGCGCTACAGGAAATACCGGGAGATGGCCCTGGGCGGGTTCTCCGGCAAGCCTACCGCCTTTTCATCCTTCTGCCAGCGGATGAAAGAGAAATCGAGCAAGGTCTATTATACCTTCCGCTATGATGTCCTGCGCAGCCAGCATAAACAGGTGAAGCAGGTCATCAAGGATGTTTCCGGCGAGGGTTCGGTGCTGCTCAAGCAGGTTTCCGCTCCCATCGCCGCGGCTTATGACTTTATCTCCTCCAAACAGGACGGCAGGCAGACCAGACCGTCGGTAAGCAACCAGCAGGCCATGGCCACCGAGTTCGGCGACACCTATACCAGCCCGCTGGCCAATGAGGACCGTACCGTCAGCTGTCCCAATGCGGCCAAGTATGGCTGTAAGGATCTCTGGGTGCCGGATCTGTATGGTGAATTCTGCGGGGTCTGCGAAACCTGCGGCCACCATTTCCCCCTGGAATATGAGTGGTATCTGAAGCATCTTTTCGACCGGGATACGATCAAGGAGTTCAACAGTGAAATAGCTTCGGGCAATCCGCTGTCCGTGACGGGTTTTGAAAAACGGCTGGAAGCGGCCAAGGCCAAAACCGGCAGGCGAAGCGCCATCATTACCTTCGAAGCCAGAGTTGTCGGCGTGGATCTGGTGGTGGCCATGCTCTACAGTGATTTCAGAAACGGCACCGTGGGTTCCGCCGAGGGGGAGAAGTTCGTGCAGGCCTGCGAGATGGCGAAACTCAAACGCCGGCCGTTGCTCGCCTATGTGCATACCACCGGCGGCATTCGCATCCAGGAAGGCACCCTGGGCGTTGTGCAGATGCCGAAATGCACCATGGCTGTGCGGCAATATGTGGATTCAGGCGGGCTGTATATCGTGGTCTATGACAACAATTCCTATGCCGGACCAGTGGCAAGTTTCCTGGGCTGTTCCCATTATCAGTTTGCCATCCGTTCCAGCCGGGTCGGTTTTGCCGGGCCCAAGGTCATTCGGGACACCACCGGCGAGGATATCCCCCCTGGTTATCACAGCGCCAAAAATGCATTGAAAAGGGGCCATATTCAGGGCATCTGGGACAGGCGGGAATTCCGCCGAAATCTGCATAAGGCCCTGCTGACCATGGGCGGCAGGAATTTATATTATAGATGATTGGTCTGATTGGTCCTGCTGGTCTCACTGGTCAAAAACAGGACAGATCAGACTAACAAGACCAGCCGGACCAGCAAGACTAATCGGACCAATAAGACCAGTCAGACCAATAAGACTATTTATTTTATGTACGACGACGACATAGATTACGATCATATCCTTCGCGAATACCGCTCAGACCCGTACGGCTATGTGGATATTTTCTCATCCCATACCGGGCAGATCCGTTTGCATGTGCGGCTTGACGACAAGGTGGAGGGAACCACGGGCAAGTGGCATCATATACCCGGGACGCAGCTCTTCACGCTCCGCCGGGAAAGGAATAACAAGACGATACATTCCACCTCAAGCGGGGTGGTTTCCTTTGTCCGTGACGACCTGGAAGGCCAGTTTGTCGAAGCAGCCGAAAAAATCATCACCATCAAGCATCCCTTGAAGAAGCGGGAAATCATCGAGCAGATCCTGCGCGAGGTCCTGTTGCCTTTTCAGGCCCCGGAACGGGCCAAATATTTCTTTTCCATGGAGATTCAGGCCCGCATCGAAAAATTCGGGCAGCGGTCGGTATCCATCAAACCAGGGGAAGAACTGTTCACCATGTCGCTCATGAAGCGGGATACCCCGGTCTATTACCAGGGAGCACCCGGCATTATCCATTCCATCTATTTTCAGCCGGGCAATTCCGTTGATCAGGGCGAGCCGCTGATCGGCATCTGCCCGCCTGACAAATTGCCGCTGATTGAGAAAATCATTACCCGCGTTAAAGCTGAATGGGAATAAATTCGTATCCGCCTTCCTCTGTTGTCCAAGACTATATAACCGCCCACGAGATAGAACGCCGAAGCCGTCTGTTGCCCCAAAACCGGGTGCAGACGGTTTTTCGTTATGGGGCAATTGCCGGCTCCCGTATTCACACCTATGCCAGCCTGGAGCGGGGCATGGACGAGGCCCGGCAGCTCATTGATGACCATGAGCGGCAGGGGCGCTCCTTTCCCAGCGGCCTGGTGATCCTGGCGGAAGAACTGACCGGCGGCAAAGGCCGGTTCCAGCGCTATTGGCATGCCCCGAAGGGGGGGATCTGGATGACCATGGTCTTTGTCAATAATCTCCTACCGGAAATAAGCCGCCTGCTTCCGCTGGCCGCAGGCATAGCTTGTTGCGAAACCGTGCGGCAGTTCGGGGTGCCGGCCCAGGTCAAATGGGTCAACGATGTGCACGTCCAGGGCCGCAAGGTGGCAGGTATTCTCATGGAAACCCTGTATGGCAACCGATCCGGGGAGGAGTATATCCTCATCGGCGCGGGCTTGAATGTCAATAATGGTGATTTTCCGCCGGAGCTCGAAAACCTTGCCGGGTCAATGGCCGACCTCTGCGGCCGTCGCCTTGACTTGGGCCTGGTGGCCACGGATCTGCTGGCCAAATTCTGCTGGAACATCGGGCTGCTCTATCTGCAGGAAGAGCTGCAGCTGGCTGAGCCGGACATTGTGCTGCCGGAAAAGGAGCAATTTCTGCTTAACAGGTGGTGCGCGCTCAGTGACTCATTCGGTCGCCGGGTGATGTTCGGCTATGACGTGCAGCAGAATCCCCAGTATGAGGCGGAGGTGCTCGGCCTGGAAGAGGATGGGGGGCTCAGACTCAGGCATCTGGAGGATAATGTGGTGGTCACCGAGTATGGGGGGGAGATCGTCTATCTTGATTAATTTGTCGGTGTGCAGACTTGCCTGAGGCCGCTTTCACCTTCATCAGAGTTTCTTATCGGCCGGCCCGGATTTGACGGGAAGCCGGATGGTAAAGGTCGTCCCTTTGCCCATTTCGCTGGTGACCTCGATATCACCCTGGTGTTTTTTAATGATATCGTAGGTGATGCTGAGGCCCAGCCCGGTGCCTTTGCCAACCTCCTTGGTGGTGAAAAAGGGCTCAAAGATCCGCTGGCGGATTTCCGGTGGAATCCCGGTGCCGGTATCTGAAAAGGCCAGAAAGATAGAGTCACCCTCGGACCAGGTCCTGATGGTGATCTCCCCGGCCTGCAGCAAAGCCTGGCCGGCATTGATCAGCAGGTTGGTAAACACCTGGTTGAGTTCACCGGAATTGCAGACGATAATCGGGATCTCGCCATATTCACGGATGACCTTGGCCTTGTATTTGATTTCGTTCCAAACGATCTGCAGGGTGCTCTCAATTGCCTTGTTGAGGTCGGTTGGCTGGTTTTCGGCTTCGTCAATCCGGGAAAAACTCTTCAGGTTCTGGACAATGTTCTTCACCCGGTTGGTACCTTCGAGGGATTCTTCGATCAGGCTCAGGGCATCGCCGGCGATGTAGTCTATCTTGAGGGTCTTTCGTTCGGCGGCGAGACTCTCCAGCAATGCCATTTGCCGCTCCCCCGTAAGACCGGTAATATCCCTGATGGTCTCGTCCTGGCTCTTGATGAAGGCCAGCAGCTTTTCCGTATACTTTCTCAATGAATTGAGGTTGCTCATCACAAATCCGACGGGATTGTTTATCTCATGGGCGACTCCGGCGGCCAGCTGACCGATGGATGCCATTTTTTCCTGCTGGAGCATCTGAGACTGCGCGGATTTGAGATCGAGGTAAGCGCTTTCCAACTGCCGGGCAATCTGCCGAAGATCGTCGTTGGCCGTCTCCAGTTCCCTGGTGCGCTCGGCTACACGCTGTTCGAGCTCTTCATTGAGTTCAAGCAGCGCCTTTTCGGCCCGTTTGCGTTCGGCAATATCCTGAAGCACCCCGTCCACATAGAGTATTTCCCCCTGTTCGCCGAAGACGGCCCGGGTGCTCATCATCACCCACCGTTTGCTGCCATCTTTGCAGTAGATCTCGACTTCAAAGTTTTTGACATCCTGTTTTCCCCGCAACAGATCATAGAGTTCCCGACGGCGCTGGGGTGAGACGTAGAGCTGGGTGACATTGGGGATGGTTTCAACCAGATCCGTGGTTGAGTCATATCCCAGAATGGTTGCCGTGGCAGGGTTGCAGCTGAGAATCCGCCCGTCGATATTGGTCCGGAATATGCCTTCAGTGGCGTTTTCGAAAATGCCGCGGTACTTTGCTTCGGCCAGCCTTTCCTGTTCAAGGGCTGCTTCCATGTTAGTATAAAAAATATAATTTTCCACCGCCGAGGTGAGCAGTCCCACGAGATTACCGACTCCCAGCAACTCCCTCTCGCCATCTCTTACCCGACGGTAAAATTCGGCATTCCCGGCCGAATTCCCCACCGCCATCAGGACATGGGGGCGCTGAGAGGAGCCGAGGGGGTAGAGCAGATATTCGTCCATGAGCAGTCTGGCGCGGTACTCCACGAACTCCTTCTGGACGCAACCCTCTTGGCAGATCAGAAATTCCCGCCCCTCACGCAGGGGGACAAGAAAGGGATCATTCTCCTGGATAACGAGTGAGGCAATCGCGGCCTGTTCCTGCTGCTCGTAATAGCCGTCAACAACACAGACGGTATAACTTCCCCCATAATCGAATTGCTCAAGGAAAACGACCCGCTCATACTCGAGATTATGGATGATATATTCTCCGGTCTGGCGGAAGATCTTGCGGATGTCCAGGGTTGCATTGTTTTTTTTGCTCAATTCGTAGAGTTCTTTATATTCCTTCAGCTGGGCGTCGAGTTCCTCCTGGTATTCGTAGAGCTTGCCCTCAGCCTTGATCAGCTTTATTACCTGCTGGGAGAGAGTCTCATTTTCCCGCCTGAGCGCCGTAATCTCGGCGTCTTGCCCCGCAACGTTGTGGATAACGTCCTTGTCCATAAATGCTCTTTGCCTGGCGAGAATCAGTAGACGGCCGTCACGACCGAGGTGAAGTTATGGAAGCAGTTGTTGCGCACCACCGGCCCGATTTCACCGTAGGTATAGAATCCGATCCAGGGGATGCCTTCCCCTACCTCCTGCTGCAGGCCGCGAATCAGCTCAATTTTTTCCTGTTCCCGAAAGACGACCTTGCCCCGGCCCACGCATTCAAACTGCAGGACGAACTTGGGTATCCTGCCCGCCAGCTGTTCCCGGATCTGACTGGAGATTGCCCGCATGCCGCAGTTGATCAACTCCTTATCGCGGCGCACGATCCAGAGTTCTGTTCCCTCACAGACCTCGGACTGGATGGTCACCCACCCCTCCTTATCGTTCATGCCCATCATGTAACGAATAATGTACTCTTCATAGCCGCTCTTGATAGTCTCCGGAGTCTTGAACCCCAGGCAGAGGTTGAGCGAGGTTTTGTTCCATTGAGTTCGCCAGTCATCGCCGAGATAATCCTGCAGGGCCTCCAAGGCCGGAACTCCGTCGATTTCGTAAATGATGTTACCCAGGCTGCGGGTTATCGTACGTTTACTGCCCACCGGGACGCAGCCGTGGTTGACCCCCGAAGCGATCCCGCCGCTGCCCGACATCACCACGAAGCTGAGCCCCTCGGAAAAAACCTCGTCATCGTGATACTGAAAGGTCTTTTTGGAGGCCCAGTTATCGGCGGCCAGCCCGCCGAAAAGCGGGAGATAGCCCTCCTGGCCATCACGCCGCAGCGCGGTTTCGAAGGCGCTCAAAAAGGGATCAAAGTTGAAAACCAGTCCATCAGCCAGGAGAAAACAGGCAATATTGTCTACGCCAAGAAAGGGACGTATCTCAGAGGCCAGCAGTTCTCCGGCAGGACCCGCCCGCTCGCCCACCCCCTTGACCATGCCGTTATTGAAGCGGAGTTCATTCGAGCTGATCACCATGACGGCAACGCCGAAATTCGTCTCGGCAACGGTCTCCCTGGTGATGATCCCTTCCCCCGAGCAACCGCTCAGAGGCGCGCCTGAAGTTGCCTCCCGGATCGAACGTATCAGTGACTGCTGGTTGTAGCCCACCGTGGCAAAAACGAAAACAAAGTCCGGTTTGGCTATCCCCGCCTGTTCCAGGGCTTTCATGGCCGCCTCTTTTCCCGCCGCTACCGGGTTGCGGTGCTCACTGAAACCCACTCCCGCCGATGTTGCCATAGAATCCTCCTTACCGTGATGCTACGAGGTGGAGCACACCTCAAAGCCGTGTAGATAGCGTGACTGCCTTGCCTGGAAAAGAAAAGTGGTCCTGGAATGTCGCCAAAGGCCCGCTCAGGTTTGAGTGATCCGGCTAACCGGTAATGAGCAGAACAAAATTTCGCTGGAACCCCAAGCAATGTTTCTGTCAGATAAACTTTATTACCATAGGGGACTGCCTGTCAAATCATCTTCGTCTACCAGCGCGAGCTTGGGGATTTTTACAGATCAGTATATCGTCTGTGCGATCCGGTCCTCTACCGCTACCGCCTACGCGCACTCTTTCCGGAAAATGTTTTTTCCCGCTGATGAAATGGCATATTTTGAGGGGAGGTGGGGACGGGAAGTGGGAAAAGCTGTGCGTGGTGGTGCGGTCTTGTTGCGCCACAGTCTCGGTCTGTTGGTTGGAAATTATCCATACCCCCTCTGACTCAGGGCCATGGGCTTTCCGCAAGCTATTTACTGTCTTTACGTTCTTTGTTCTTTTTGATCAAAAACTGGATATAGCTATCGAAATTCTCATTATCAGGCAGCGGATAGTTCCGGGGATCATAGGCAATACCCGAGGGGTGGAGTAATTGTTCGAAGCGGTATTGCAAAAAACGGTAGTGGTGTTTTTGCGTCAGATTGAGACCCTGACGATAGAATATATCAAATTCTGTCGGGTTATGCGTTTGCAGGAATTTGGCGTAAAAATACAGGGCTTCAACATGATAGTATTTGATATGTCCGAGCTGTTGGATGGCTTCCTGATAAAGTTTATTGGCCTTTATGGCATTTGGTTCAATAAAGGCAAGCATCAGCCCTTTGAGTCCCCTGGCATAGGGGTTGACCGTGACCAGTGCCACAATCTCGTGCCGCTCCAGCGGCACCAACTTGGAGCGGATATAAGATACCTGCATCAGCTGCAGATGGGCTTTGTCGTAAAGTTCAGACAGGTAGGCATCGATCACCTCAATTGCCAATAAACCCATATTGGCCAGGACTTCCAGGTTGAAAAAATTGTGTTTATAACTCTCTGCCAACGATTGGTTATACTCACCCAAGTAAAATAAGGATGATGGATATCGAAGGAGCAGGACTTTATGTCTTGCATCATATTTTGCTACACATAGCGCTTCACCTTCCATAAGGTAAATATTATACGCAGTGTAAGCCAGTAAGCGTTCGCTGACTAAGGACCTGTCCAACGTAGCTAATAACTCCAGCGGTGCCAGCTGTTTTATCCCGGCAAAAGCACTGTCGAAATCACCGTCAAAATACCTAACGTAAAGCAATTGTGAGTTGACATATTGTCTTTCCCTCCCCTGGAAACTATGGACCACGGCGGATAGTTCACGGATAAAGCCCCTCAGTGAGCAAATCGCAATAAAAAGTTCGCCTAAATTTTCCAGGTAATTAACTATCTCGGCACTATCAACATCAACTTTGTCACAATACGTAATACACTTTAAGAAATTACCCTGTTGGCTGTGTACTTCCGGCAAGCCTGTGTGACTTAGCTGACGCGGTGCATTATAGTCGGTTATTCATTCATTATATATGGAGGATAACCGATGGAACAGCACATACCCTCAACGCCCCCCACCTTGGAGGAAGTCCAGCGGCAATT
>JAHILF010000064.1 GCA_018897105.1 Pseudomonadota bacterium | reverse complement strand
TAAAAATATCCTGTGCGGCGTCTTCCTGGTGAAATCGTCCTCAACGTAGCACTGCTACGCTTCCGGGCGGTTTCACAACTCATCCTTGCACAGAAAATTTTTCTCTCGATCTCGCTACGACGTTCATTTTGCAAGAGGCTCCTCTTTCACATCATTTCCTTAACGAAAACTTGACACCAGCACATACTGCTTGTTAAATCATGAAAGTGCAAAAAAAAGAGCAGCATAGACGCTGCTCTTTTTTTTTATGGCCTACCGACCGGTTTTTCAGCCGCGGAAATCATAATCAGCTTTTTCGCGGGTGACTGCTTCAAAATCAATCAGCACCGGTCCGATCCTCTCCCCATTGCTCAGCAGCGGACGCCATGAAGTCGGAGAGGAATGCTCCAGGTTGTATATCCTGTCTTCCATCTCGGCTACAATCATATGCATCTCCTCTATGCTGCCAAGCATCTTTTTTTTGTCATCACAGGGAAGAAGGGCAATTTTAAGATCAAGGACGGTGAGTTTCTTTCTCCAGTTGCCGAGCTCCATGGCAACTGCTTCACAATAATCATATACGTTCATGGCAACCTCCAGATGGATTTTTATAACTGATAATCATAATCACTTACACATGATATCATATATCATCCACAATTTCAAATCAAGGCATGATAAAAAATATAAAATTTTTCCCTGCTGGTTTTACCTGCAGGATGTGCTTTGGCAACACCCGCGGTGGAAAATATTGTGGGCAAAGCGGAGTTGGCCAAAGACGCCTATACCATTAATGAAAGAATAACTTTCGGCACAGAGCATGGATACGGACAGACATGACACCCCTTCGTGCTGAGCTCTTCATCCTCAGCCGTGACCGCCTGGCCGCCGAGGATAAATCTGACGGCCGGATATGCGGTCAGCAGATTGAGGAACTGCCGTCGGTTGCTCTGAAAAATCTCAGGACTGGTCACCGACAGCCAGACACTTCCGACACCTAGCTGATGGATCGAAACCTCCAGCGCTGAAAAGGGAAGCGAAGCGCCAAGATAGAGGACCGTCAGCCCCTGCCGGGCCAGACAGTAAGCAACACTCAAAAGGCCTATCCGGTGTTCCTCGCCGGGGAAACAGGCGCAGATAACCGGGGATTGGGTTGGAGATGCGACCATCCGCGGGCCGCTTGCCTCAAGAAGATTGCGCAGCCTGTATTCAATCAGGCTGCTGACCATGTGCTCGCCAGCCACAGTGACTGTTCCCTTCATCCATTCATCCCCGATTCTTTCCATGGCCGTGGCAATCACCTTGTGCACCACCACATCCGGGCTGAGACGTGAAAAGGCTGCGTCAAGAGATCTGGTCAAGGCCGTCAGGTCCAAGGCGACGGCTGCCTCAACAATTGGACCAATGAAATCCCCATACTCTCCCTGCTCGCCGAAACCATGCTGCGGCTGCCTGGCTGGGCCGCTGCCAGCTACGGGCATCCCAGACGCCAGGAGCAGTTGGGCGCGGCCAAGCAGGGCCAGCTCACCGATGCTTCTCCCCTTTTCCAGTTCGCTTCTGATAACGCGCAACAGGTTGAGATCCTCCTCCGGATAAAGACGCTGACCACCCGACCCGCGAAGCGGCTGGAGAAAACCATACCGTTTTTCCCAGACCCGCAGCAGGTTGGGGGAATAACCGCTCTTTTTTGCCAGTGTGCCGATCTTGTACATTATTCTATTCTCCCAAAAAACCCATTATGATTTCACCCTGTTAAATGAGCCTGTCAAGGTGCCTCCCGCAGTCCTGCTCCCCTTCACCGTTTCCTGCCCCACACCAGGAAGACGGGGTCGCTGTATGGCAGCTCGGCATGCCGGTCATCGGTCGGCCTTGGCAGACCCCGCCTGGAAAAGTTCTGCAGATCAAAAAAATTACCCGACTCAAGAAAAAGCTCAAGCACAAAACCCATCCGTTCAAAATCATGCAGCTCCGGCCACAGACTGATCACCTTTGGGCCAAACCAGCGATTGGAAAAGGACACCAGCAACAACCCGTCCTGGCGCAGGATTCGGGCCGCTTCCCGGAAAACGGCAATCGGGTCAGCAAGATATTCAATGGAAACCGTGCATAGCACCGCATCAAAAGAAGCATCGGCAAAAGGCAAGATCGGATCGTCATTCAAATCATGGAGAACGATATCGGTGGCCTGTATGTTGCGGGTCAACTCCTCTTTGTTCATGCCAAGCACGGTCAGCCTCACGGTCTCCATGTTATCAGGCAGATGGGATGTCCAGCTTCCCATGAGATCCAGCACCGCCATGCCCGGCTCGACAATTCTGCCATACAGCCGGCTGACGGTTTCCTCGGCTGTGCTGTCAAGATGCTGGACCAGCCGAGGTTGCTGATAAAACAGATGATCAGCTTCTTCATTGCTGCGCCGGAAACCAGCCGGGCTGAAAAAGTCAGTGGGATTTCCCCCGTGCCTGGCCTGCATTCCCGGCCCGTTGTTTGTTACTGCCTCCAGCCAGTCTTCACAGCGTCCACCCCGCTCCACCAGTTGGTGTTCGATCTTGCGGACATGGGCCGTCAGATCAAGGGTGCTGTTACTCAGCGGGTGGTTCAAATCAAAAACGAGCAGTCCATTGTCGTTGCCCAGAAAACGACATGGCGCGGAACTGACGGGAAATACGCCTGATACCCCGCGCAGAAGTCCCTGGGGATAAAAGCGGCCCTGCCGGGGAATCATGGGTTTGCCGCCGTTGCCTATTCCGACAAACTGGGAAGGCCTGACCCGCACAATCTTCCCGGACATGAACGGCTGCGAAAAGCTTTCCGGCGTGATCACATGCGTAGCCTGCTCCCCTTCCCCCAGTCCCAGGAGTTGCGAACAGAGGCTGCCGGGAAAACAGTCCCGCCACAGACTGACCCTGTCCGCCCACAGGCAGTCGGTATGGGCAGCCTTTATGCTTTGCCAGCGAAGTGCGAACTCGATGGTGGCGCGGCTTTTTTCTGTTAATGTTTCCATAGTGCATACTTCCTGTAATCTTTTCCTTCCCCGTCATCATGAGGGGAACTGTTGTCATCTCTTTTTTATATAGAAGATAAACATGGCACCGCCAACAATCAAGACAAAAGCTATACAATACATTGACAAAACAGCAACAGCTGCATACCGTATTGATAACCAGGCAGATCATCAAGCCCGGGAATAATATGTAAATACCAGGAGGACAGATTATGAACCTTGACAAATATTTTACTGATACAAAGGGAACCGGAGTGTTTGCATCCGCCAACAGCGAAGGTGAGGTCAATACAGCCATATTCTCCCGGCCCCATATCACAGAGGACGGCAGAATGGTTTTTATCATGGACGACAACAGAACCCATGAGAATCTGCAAACCAATGCCCATGCCTCCTTTCTCTTTCTAGAAGCAGGACCGGGCTACCGCGGCAGCCGTTTCTATCTGACGAAAACCGCGGAAGAGGAAAACGACGAACTTGTGCGGGAACTGTGCAGACGCTGCAAGGAAGTAAACGACCCGGATTCCATGCGGAAACGATATGTTGTATATTTTAATATTGACAAAGAATTGCCGCTGATCGGCACCGGGGAATAAGGATAAGGGACTCGGAAAATGTTAATTTACCTGGATCGCGCCCGGATTTGGGTCAGATTTGGTTGCGCCGATTGAGCAAAACCGCAGGCGTAGCAGTGCTCCGGCGAGGATTTTGCGATTGAGGCACGGCCAAAGATGGCCCGAAGACGGGATGCGTTATGGTATTTTGGCATTTTCCGAGTCCCTAATTCTACTTTGTCACATTAAAATTTTATTTAACATCTTGAAATAATTGTCATTTTATGCTATAAGAGTTGTATGTTTTTCATCAATTCTTAGGAGGTAAAATGAGCCACATGCCAACCCCAAAAAATCCAGACCGAT
>JAHILF010000063.1 GCA_018897105.1 Pseudomonadota bacterium | reverse complement strand
TGTCGGATATACCTCCGTACTCTGTTGAAGTTTCAGCAGCTCTTCCCTGATGAGACGGCCTGCGCCCGCTATCTGAAGCGTATCCGGTGGCCCGAAGAATCCTGCGGAACCAGACGAACCTGTGCTAATCGGATAGGCATGCTACCAACATTAAAATGTTAACACCCGGTCACTATTAATTATTAGCTCATAAAGGTCGTCTTGTTTGCCTCGGCCGTGATAACCTTCCTCCACTCCATGGAGGTCAAGACATTTGCCTCAGGCAAGTAAAACTCCCTCCGAGAGAGTGAATAGTTTTGCAAGTTCTAGAATTGGAAATTCTTTCGTAGAGAGCGCAGCATATGAAACAGAAGGGCCGTTAAGAAAAATGTTTACTTCATCCATCTTCTCAAGCATGAGATTTCCCATACGAAATACATTCCATAAAATTTCCGAATTATCACTGCAAGCAATCAAGGTGATGTTCATGATTTCCCCCTTTTTGAAATGATGATGATACGTATGAAAAAGGAATTTGAGGAAGATATTTTCGTTCTCTCCCTTTGAACGGCAGGTGATATTCCATATATTTAGCGTATTATTTCAAACTGGCCCATCATGCCGTTATCTTCATGTTCCAGCAGATGGCAATGGTACATGTAAATTCCGGTATAGTCAGCAAATCGGACGATGATCCTCGTCACCTCCCCAGGCATAACCAGCACCGTATCCTTGTGCCCCCATTCCCTGGGTTCCGGAGTCTGGCCATTGCGATCTAAAATCTGAAATTGCACATCATGGAGATGCATAGAGTGAGGCATACCCATCATCATGTCCGAGCTGTTTCTGATTTCCCAGATCTCTGTTGTGCCGAGCTTGACGGTTTCATCAATTCTCTTCAAATCCATATGTTTTCCGTTAATGGTGAGCCCGCCACCCCCCATCATCCCCATGTCCATACCCATGGTTTTCATGACAAAAGTGCGTGTCCGTACGGCATCGGATTCCTTAAGCCAGTTTATTGCAGCGAGGTCCTGGGGTAGGTCGGTTTGGTTTTCCGCCGGCCCGGTGCTAGTAAACCTCATCGCTTCAAAGAGTTGTCCGTTAAATTGTTTCACAAGGAGAGTCACGCCGGCAGCCGGATTATTGTCTGCGAAATCGACGATAATCTCCGCCCGTTCACCGGCAGAGAGAAGCAGGGAGGTAAGGGTTACCGGTTTCTCCATCAAACCGCCGTCGGTGGCAATTTGAAAAAAGGGGCGCTCATCGGCAAAGGAAATCCGGTAAATGCTGGAATTTGAACCGTTAACCACTCGGAACCGCACCTTTTCGCGTGGGACATCCAGAAAAGGCTTTTCTGCACCGTTGACCAGAAGATGGTTGCCGATAACCCCATTCATGACATCCATCATGTTCTGCGCATAGGCAAAATGACCATCCTGGAAAAATCGACGATCCTGGATGATGAGGGGGAAATCGTCCCGGCCATACTGCTTCGGGATATTAAGGCGCTCCGACACTTCATCATCAATAATAAAAAGCCCGGCCAGACCATTATAGACCTGTTCCCCGGTAAGTCCCATGGCGTGGGGATGATACCAGAGTGTTGCCGCCGGCTGCCTGATGGTAAATTCGGGTTTCCAGTGAGCCCCGGTGGGGATGACCTGCCTCGGCCCGCCGTCCCACTTTGCCGGCACATGGAGGCCATGCCAGTGCACGGTGGTGGGCTCGTCCAGGGTGTTTTCAATATCGGCATGAAACTGCTGCCCATTTTTTACACGAATTGTCGGTCCGAGAAAATCTCCGTTATACCCCATGGTCGGCGTGGTGGTGCCAGGCAGGAAAGAACGGCTGCCTCTCTGCGCTTTAAAGCGCAAAACGCACCTTGCCGGAATCGGCAGAGAGATTCTCCAGAAGAGGTGGGACAGGCAGCGGCCGGGTAAAGTTCTCACCGGCTTCTGCTATACCTGAATGCGGAATATGTGCATTGAAAAAAACATATCCACCCGCCCCGGCCAGTATGAGAGCGGCTAAACTTTTTTTTACAAATTGCCTTCGATTCATAAGTGTCTCCATTTCTCGGGGTGAAAAAATAATGAGTCTGAGACTTTATGCAGCCGAAACATTGCTGCTAATGAGCAATGACTTGAGATAAGCGTGTAAGGGAAATGCAGCGATTTGAAGCAAAACCAGAGGGACTCGGAAAGAGAGAGCATTTCGCAGGCATGTTTTTCCTCCTCTGCGTGTGCTTCAAAAAGGTCCTCCATATCTTCAAAAAAGGTGACAACCATGAGATTGATGAACATTGGGAATTTGTCGCTCAGGAACTCAATCAGGTCCCTGATGGAAATGGCTTCCTTTTAGTATGGATCATCATTTGTCTCTCTTTGTTCCTCATGCAAGACTCAGAACGACAGGGGAAATGGGTTGTCAGCTTGATAGGAAAATACAAATAACTATAGCACATCGCGTTTATTACGAAGAAAAAAATATTTCATGGCTCCGGGCAAAGTGCTGCTGCCATCCAGCGGGATGCAAATTTTAAGCTCTTGCGCGTACAACCGCTGATAGGAATTACGATTAGGAGGGGAATATAATTTTGACCCTGTAGTATGGTTTCATGTTTATACTATTTATATGCAGCAACCATGTTTGACTTATAACAAAAAGCAGGAGGCAGACATGAAGGGATTGACCATCGGCAAATTGGCCAGAGAAGCCGGTCTGGGAATCGAGACGGTACGATTTTACGAACGCCAGGGACTGATAGCCCCGCCGCCAAGGACGGATTCAAACTACCGACTTTTCCCCCAAGACGAGGTGGCTCGGCTCAGATTCATCAAGAGGGCCAAGGCGCTTGGTTTTACCCTGAACGAGATCAAAGAACTGTTGGCTCTCCGGCATGATCCCCAGACCACCAGGGCGGACATCAAGCAGCGCACCCTGGTCAAGATTGAGGATGTGGACCGCAAGATCAGCGATCTGACGCGGATCAAAAAAGCCCTGGAACATCTGGCCTCCGAATGCGACGGCCTTGGCCCGCTTGCCGGATGTCCCATACTCGCGGCCCTGAACTGCGGCGAAGAAGATACCGACTGTTTCAAAGATTAACAGTCACCGACACTTTAGACGCCCTGACCACGGATCGTTCTTACCGCCGGACGTCACCGGCAGGTGAAGCATTGGATATGCTTGATCTATAGAGCGGCCGCCATTTCGACCCCGAATTACTTGCTGCGATTTCCCGCGCACTGCAAACATCCCTCAAATCCTGACCCGCCATTACCCGAAAAATTTCTTCCCCCAGTCAGAAAAGGGATGGTGGTCTGATTTAGCTTCTTTTTTGGGGAAAAAGGTCACGTACCCTTGACCCTACATCATAGTCCAATGTTTATCTTGTAGTTAAGACCAATCACGACATAAGGAGGCGGTCATGACAACAGGAAGTTTTATATGGTTTTTGGCAATCGGCGCATTGTTCTATTTCATGATGAAAAACGGCGGCGGCTGTTGCGGCGGCCATGGGCACAGCAGTCACATGGAACATCACCCTGAAAACGATGCAAAGCATGGCGTCAGGGAGCATACCGCCGGCCACCGTGACATGCAGCGTCAGGGCGAGGAAGACACGAATCGATCGACCGCCGGAAAGGACCCGGTATGCGGCATGGAGGTCAATGGAAAATTCTCAACGCTGACTAGCGAATATCTGGGCCGGACGTTTTACTTCTGCTCCGGGCAATGCAAGAAAAGGTTTGACCTTTATCCTGACATATATATATGATCGAGCTATGTAAATCAAAAGCAGAGGAAGGTGAGTCGAATGACTGACATGAAAAATGAGCACCAGCAGCTCAACGAACACCATCTGCATCACCATGGTCCAAAGCAGAACTTTACCGATCCCGTGTGCGGCATGTCAACCGGCAGGGAGGATGAATTCACCAGGTTTGATTACCAGGGTACCCCTTATTATTTCTGCAGCGAGCACTGCCTGCAGAAATTCAGGGAGGATCCCGGAGCCTATGGAGTAGAAACGGAGACAGTTGACGCGCAGGCGGGGGCGACATATACTGACCCGGTTTGCGGCATGAGCACCGACGATCCCGAAGCCTTTACCCGACACATCCACGCTGGCAGGGATTATTACTTCTGCCGCGGGCATTGCCTCGAAAAATTCCAAAAAAATCCGGATGAATTTCTGGCGAATAAACCCAGCCCCCCGGAGGAGACCCGCGAGGAAAATCCTGTTTCCGGTAGACGATACACTTGCCCCATGCATCCGGAAATCCTCAGGGAAGGTCCCGGCGCCTGCCCGAAATGCGGCATGGCGCTCGAACCGCGTACCATAAGCCTTGATGAGGATGAAAAAAATCCCGAGTACGACTACATGCGCAGGCGTTTTATCTTCGCTGCGATTCTCACCGTGCCGCTGGTTATCATCGCCATGCGGGAGATGCTGCCGGGTGGACATCTGATCGAAAACCTGGCCTCTCCCCGAACTCTCGGTTGGCTTGAGCTGATCCTGGCAACGCCGGTGGTGCTGTGGGCGGGCTGGGTCTTTTATGTCCGGGCCGTGCAATCGTTGATCAATAGAAGTCTCAACATGTTCACCCTGATCGGCCTGGGTGTGTCCGTTGCCTTTATTTATAGTCTGATCGCAGTCCTTTTCCCAGAGATATTTCCGCTCACCATGCGAGGATCCGATGGTTCCGTTGGGGTTTATTTCGAGGCGGCGGCAATGATCGTCACCCTGATCCTGCTGGGTCAGGTCATGGAACTGCGGGCTCGCAGCCAGACCGGTGCCGCTATCAAGGCGCTCCTGGGCCTGGCCCCGAAAACTGCGCGAAAAATCAATGAAGACGGCAGCGAGATCGATATCCCATTGGAACATGTCCAGGTTGGGGATGTACTCAGGATCAGGCCCGGCGAGAAAATCCCGGTGGACGGCATGGTGGTGGAGGGAACAAGCTCGGTGGACGAATCAATGATCTCCGGCGAACCTATTCCGGTAAAGAAACAGGCGGACGACAAGGTTATCGGCGCAACTGTCAACGCCACCGGCGCGCTCACCATGCGGGCCGAAAAGGTGGGCAGTGACATGCTGCTCGCCCAGATCGTCCAGATGGTGGCTACGGCCCAGCGCTCACGGGCGCCGATCCAGAAGATGGCGGATATCGTTGCCGGTTATTTCGTGCCGGTGGTTATTACCATCGCGCTCACCGCCTTTGTGGTCTGGTATTATTTCGGCCCGGACCCACGCCTGGCCCATGCCCTTATCGTGGCGGTGTCGGTGCTGATCATCGCCTGTCCGTGCGCTCTGGGACTCGCTACCCCCATGTCCATCATGGTGGCCACCGGCAAGGGCGCCACCATGGGAGTTCTGTTCAAGAACGCCGAGGCTATTGAAACCATGCGCAAGATCGACACCCTGGTGGTGGACAAGACCGGTACCTTGACGCTCGGCAAACCGAAACTGACCGGCGTGGTGGCGGCGAACGGCTTTAGCGAGGAAAAACTCCTGCTTCTTTCGGCAAGTCTGGAAAAGGCAAGCGAACACCCCCTGGCTGCGGCCATTGTGGCAGGAGCCGGTGAGCTGCAGGTTGCGCCGGTCGAGGTGGCAGATTTCGATTCACATACCGGCAAGGGGGTTTCCGGCACCGTCGAGGGGGCCAAGGTGTTGCTTGGCAATCTGAAGTTGATGAACGATTTTGCTGTTGATACCGTAGAACTTGCCAACCGTGCCGAAGAGATGCGCAAAGAAGGCCAGACGGTGATGTTCGTTGCCGCCGACGGCAAGCTTGCCGGGCTGCTGGCCGTGTCCGACCCGATCAAGGATAGTACGCCGGACGCCATTCGCCAGTTGCACGATGAAGGGTTGCGGGTGGTGATGCTGACCGGTGATAACCGGGCCACCGCCGAGGCCGTGGCAGCAAAATTGGGAATCGACGAGGTGGTGGCCGAGGTGCTGCCCGATGAAAAGGCGGCGACCGTGAAAAAATTCCAGGATCAAGGCCGCATAGTCGCCATGGCCGGCGACGGCATCAACGACGCCCCTGCCCTGGCCCAGGCCCAGGTGGGCATCGCCATGGGCACCGGCACCGACGTGGCCATGGAATCAGCCGGAGTCACCCTGGTCAAGGGTGATCTGACCGGTATCGTCCGGGCCAGGAAACTGTCCCGCGCCACCATGGCGAATATCAGGCAGAATCTCTTCTTCGCCTTTATCTACAACTCGCTGGGTGTACCGGTAGCGGCCGGGGTGCTCTACCCATCCCTGGGCCTCCTGCTGTCACCCATCATTGCGGCGGCGGCCATGAGTCTTTCTTCCGTGTCCGTGGTTGGCAACGCCCTCAGGTTGCGACACGTAAAAATTACCTGAGAAGAACAATTGATTGGCTAAGGGGCATGATGCCCTTTTTAACAATAATCCATGAATAATGAGGAAAAATAAAATGAAAAAAATGTTCTTGACCTCTTCACTGTTGTTGGCCCTTTTCATCACCCTGCCGGCCTGTGCCGAGGTGGCGCACCATCCCGGAACCCAAGCCGCGCCTGAGGTGGCGCATGATGCCGGGAACCAGGCCACGCCCGAAATGACGCAGATGGATATGGAAAAAATGGACACCTCGGTGCAGCAGATGCAGGAAATGCGCAAAAAGATCGCCATGGAAAAAGATCCGGCAACGCGAAATAAACTCATGCACCAGCACATGCAGATGATGCAAGATGGCATGAATATGATGGGCGGCCAGGGCATGATGATGGGCGGTGGCCAGTCCGGCATGATGGGCGGCATGGGTATGATGGGCCAGGAAGGCATGCAAGGTGGCAAGGGTATGATGAAGGGACAGGATACCAGCGCCATGCCCATGGCTGATCGAATGACGATGATGGAAAAAATGATGGGTCAGGGAGGAATGATGGGCGGCATGATGGGCCAGGGCGGCATGATGGGCATGATGGGTATGATGGAGAAAAAAATGATGATGATGCAGGAGATGATGAATGGCATGATGATGCAGCAGGAAATGATGATGAAATAATCCGGCTGCCTCTAATCGATTCCCGCCTCCTGGTCAGAAAAATAATGATAACTTCCGTCCAGGGGCGGGCGCAGCAAGGTCCCACATCAAGCCGCCATTCTCTTCTTTCCTGATGACGATTAAGCGAAAAACGCACCAACCTTTCCGCCGAGTTGGCGGCGCAGTGATATACCCGCAAATGAATATTCTCATTAAAGAGAGGTGAGCAGCAATGATGCACTGGTTCGGAAATTACGGCATGGACATGGGATTTGGCTGGGTCTTCATGATCCTTTTCTGGGGCATGATCATCTTTATCGCCTTCTCCCTCTGGAAGAAAAGTGATTCGGGCGGGAAAGAAGCAGCGGATGAGATTTTGAAAAAACGGTACGCGCGTGGCGAAATATCAAAGGAAGAGTTCGAGCGCATGAAAAAGGACATCAGTGAATGAATGGCAGCCGGATAAAAGTCATCAATTTTCTGATATCGAAATGTCACGACAAGATCCTCATGGTTTGAGACCGCAATGGTACCGTTAACCAGAAGAGAAAAAACAGGCAGAATTGTGGCAATCGCCCTGATGGTGATTTGTATCACCATCCTTCATTATCGTTCCGATCATTTCAATATTTCCAGCCATGTCCTTTTTCGCGAACTCTACTTTCTGCCGATTATCCTCGCCGGATTCTGGTTCGGGGTTTCCGGAGGTGTGGGCGCTTCCCTTGCAATCACTCTTTTGTATCTGCCTTATGTCCTCGCTCTTCCCGAAGGGATCAGCAGTTATAAATTCGGCAATCTCATCCAGATCATCATTTTTAATATATTCGGTTTGTTATTCGGCCTGTTGTTTGGTCGGCAGAAAAAACAACAGCAGAAACTGCTGGAAGCGGAAAGCCTTGCCGCCATGGGAAGGGCCGTATCCTGCATCGCCCATGACATGAAGACCCCACTCATGGCCATTGGCGGTTTTGTGCAACAGGTGCAGCGTAAAGTGGCCGATGACAAGCTCAACAAGAAGCTGGACTTTGCCGTGGAACAGGTGCGGCGGCTGGAAGCCCTGGTCGGCGACATGCTGGCCTTTGCCAAACCGTTAAATCTGCAATGCCGACAAGGGGCGGTTAATGATCTTATTGATGAAGTCGTGATGATTTGCCGGGAAAAGGCTGCTCGGCATGCAGTAACAATAACGACCGAACTGCAGGAGGGCATACCGGCCGTTGCATACGACCAGCAGCGCCTGCTGCAGGCGCTGCTGAACCTGGTCAATAACGCCCTGGAGGCCAGCCCGCAGGGGGGAGAGGTTGTCCTGCGCAGCCAAGTCAATGGGGCATGCATTAGCATAGAGATCATTGATCAGGGGGACGGTATTCCCAAAGAGCAGCGCAACGACATCTTTACTCCTTTTGTGACAACCAAAAAGGAAGGTACAGGCCTCGGGCTGCCGATCGTCAAAAAAGTCATTGAAGCCCATGCAGGCTCAATCAAGGTAAGCGAGAACCGCGAAAAGGGAGTCACCTTTCGGATCACTATCCCTTTGACGTCCCATAAGCGAGGCTGAAAAAAGGAGCCGACCATGCCTGAAAAAAAATGCATATCCTCATGGTGGCAACTCGTGATGGCCGTCAGCTTTGTCCTGCTCAGCCTGGCAACGGGTCAAGCGAAAACCATTGAATACCACCTTGAAATCGCCTCTCAGCCTGTCGATATCACCGGCAAGCCGACTACGGCGATGACCATTAACGGTTCCATTCCCGGCCCGGTTTTAAGGTTCCGGGAGGGGGATCTCGCCCGCATACATGTCAGTAACAGGATGGATGTTGAGACCTCTATTCACTGGCACGGCATCCTGGTGCCCCCCGGCATGGACGGGGTTCCGAATATCAGCTTCCCGCCGATCGCCCCGGGCGCTACATTCACCTATGAGTTTCCCATCCGGCAGAGCGGCACATACTGGTATCACTCCCATTCGGGTCTGCAGGAACAAAGAGGCGTATATGGTTCCATTGTCATCGAACCGCCAGTCCCGCGTTTTCAGCCTGACCGCGATTATGTGCTCTTGCTTTCCGACTGGACCGATGAAGACCCCCACCAGGTTTTGCGTACCCTGAAACGCGGCAGCGAGTGGTTTGCCCTTGAAAAGGGCAGCGCGCAGAGCATATTCGGTGCCGCCCGTCTCGGCATGCTATCCGATTATTTCAAACGGGAGTTGCAACGCATGCCGGCCATGGACATCGCCGATGTCGCCTATGACCGTTTCCTCGCCAATGGCAGCCCGGAAACCCACCTTGACGCCCGGCCGGGAGAAACCATCCGTCTGCGAATTATCGACGGCTCCTCCACCACCTTTTTCCACATCCAGTTCGCCGGCGGCCCCATGCGGATCATGGCGGCGGACGGTCAGGATGTTGAACCCGTGGAAACACCGCGTTTCCTCATCGGCGTAGCGGAAACCTATGACGTGCTCGTCACGGTTCCGCCACAGGGCGCTTATGAACTCCGGGCGACCTCCCACGACGGTTCCGGCTTCGCCTCGGTGTGGTTCGGCCATGGTGATTCCCATGCCGCGCCTGAAGTACCGAAACCGAATCTCTATCACACCGTGGGCGATCTCAGCCTGGATACCTTGTTTGCCCTGACCCCGGAGGCCAGCATGGGCATGGGGGATGACGCGGTCACCTCGAGCAGGTTCGACCAGCCCGGCATGATGGCCATGGGCGGCATGCACGGCATGGGGCATGGCATGGAGATGATGGATAAACCCGGCATGCCCGGCATGGATCATGGCGCCGGTTCCCTCCATATGGGCCATGCCATGAAAAGCCCCCCGGCCCCGATGACCAGGGATAGGGAAACAGCTGATGCGGCAGAGCATGGCGCAGGCCACGCCGGCCACAACATGATGGATATGGCCGACATGCCCGGTATGAACCGGGAGCAACAGAAAATGACCGGTAACCAGGGGGCAGGAAACGGGATCAAATACGCCGCCGATTTCAGGCCCATGGCCTCCGATGTTGCCTCTGCCGGCAGCCTCGCCATGGACGGCATGGACCCAAACCGTCCATGGCCGCCTTATGACCGGCTGCGGGCCACCAGGTCAACCGCCTTTGCCGGCGACAGGCCGGTGCGGGAAATCCGCCTCACCCTGGATGGGGATATGGAACGCTATGTCTGGTTTATAAACAACAAGGCACTTTCCGAGACGGACTGCATTCCCATACGTCAAGGTGAGATTGTCCGTTTCATCATGATCAACCGCACCATGATGCATCATCCCATGCATCTGCATGGCCATTTCTTCCGGGTCATCAATGGCCAGGGCGATCATGCACCGTTGAAGCACACCGTTGATGTCGCCCCCATGTCCACCACGGTTATCGAATTCGACGCCAATGAGGTCGGAGACTGGTTTTTCCACTGTCATCTCCTCTATCACATGGTGAGCGGCATGGCCCGCCTGGTCCATTACGAAAATTTTGTGTTGCCGGAAGCGGTTGCCGCCGTCCGTCCCCAACTTTACCAGGAAAGATGGTACTTCTGGGGGGAAGCCGAGCTGTCGAGCAACATGACAGAGGGCTTTATCCAGGCTGCCGACACCCGGAACACCATTGCCGCGGAATGGCAGTCCGGCTGGGAGCAGGTAGACAAAAATGAATGGGAAGGGCTTTTTTACTGGGACAGATACATCAATCGCTTTTTTACTCTGTTTGCCGGCCTCGACATGCTGGGGGCCGGAAGCGTAACCGAGCACAGCCGGGGAGTTTTGGGCATAACCTGGCTGCTGCCGCTGAACATAGAGTCCCGCTTTTGGCTGGATACCGATAGGGGCGGCCGTTTCGCGTTCGCCAAGGCATTTACCCTGACGCCGCGGCTGGCTCTGTTGGGTGAAACAGAATATGACACCCACGACTCAAAATGGGAAAGCAAGGCAGGCCTCACCTACACGCTGTCGAAAAGTTTTTCCCTGATCGGTCAATGGCAATCCGATTTTGGATGGGGAGGGGGTATAATTATTCGTTTTTAACGGCTTGACCCGTCCGTTTACGCCGAAATGTATTGAATGGTTTTACAAAAAAGCGTGGGGTATCATTGGGGCATGTTTTCTGTGAAAATGTCTTTTTAGGATCATCTTTAAATTCAGACCTCCTGACCTCGGGAGATTTTGTCATGACACCAATTCGTAAATCAGGCGCATATTGTTGCCGGGGAACAGGGTCATGGTGTCATTCAGTTCGTTGCACAAATGCTGCACGATCTCGCCGCTGCTTCGATT
>JAHILF010000062.1 GCA_018897105.1 Pseudomonadota bacterium | reverse complement strand
TTTCAGACATGGATGGTGCCAGGAGAACTTTGAAGAAATCTAATATCTATATGACATTGTTAATTTTTAAAAAAATAACGATGAGACCACTTTAAAAATCTAGTATCGGACTATAATCTGTCGACATCAGGAGGTCTGAAGGTGTTGTTTATTTGCTCATGGCAATCGGCACAGCCCGTACCGGCTGCTGCTGCCATAGCAGTCGGGACTGACAACAGTCCCATGCCCCCCCTCCGGAAACCGATATGGCAACAAACCATATCGACAAGGCGAACCTCTGCAGATAACTCGAACTCATACTCTCCTCCCCGGAACCATCGCAAACAGGCATCACATTGCTGCCTTCCGTCCTCAGCTCAATTCTCGATCGCAACATCCTTGAATAATCTTTGCCGGTTCGGCGGCTTTTACGTTGCTCTAAGATTACAAGGATAAGCTTAAGGAAAACGCCAGGCATGTAAGCCGTATTTCGTAGCTGGCCCCCTGATTAATTGGCATTGATCAATTAACCGCTCCCATGAACCGGCTCTAGCATCATTACTGTTTTGTAGTATGAATTAGTTAGGATGAAAAAGTCAAGCTACTACTTGCTCATGCTAGGGGAAAAAGCCTATATGCTGCAGCTGAGTGGGGACAGCCATCAGACCAGCGTAGGTGGAAAAAACCAACCTGCCAAACATCTGGCGCCGCAATCCTATGCTGCGTATTCAGCGCCGGATATACGGAAAGGGGGCAAACAGGGGGAGGGAAAGGCAGCAAAGGTAATCTTTTAGTTGAGGAATTCGGCAAAACGGGAAAATTACCACCCAGAGCAGAAACTCCGCAGAGCAACTGATTGTAATAAAGAAATATTTCGCTGTGATCTCGGTCTGCGCTGAGATAAAAAAGTGACTTTTTACGAAGCCATTATTATTTGATGTCGTCGAAATCTCGGCGAATTTCTTCTATTTTTCCCCGGTAGCCGTCACCGTCGCCGAACTCGATAAAATTTTTATACCGGCTGTGTATGAAGGCGATCCTTCTGGCATGCTTGATCGGGCACCAGTACTGTTCGGTGCGGGCCGCTATTTCCTGCACATAGGCAATCAGCCCGTTAAAATAGGAACAGTAGGTGCAGTTTATCTTTTCAATCACATTCAGGTAACGCAGAGACTGGCGGTCAAGGATGATATATTGGTCGCGTTTGACCTTTGGTATGCCGTAGAGGGGAAAGCAGATGAACTGATAGAGGGTGACAACCGCATCCAGGAACAGGGCGGGGACGATGCAGGCCCAGATTAACGGCGCGGTGAGAATATTCAGCAGCGGGGCATCGGAAAGATAGCGGGAAACGGCCTTGGCCAGCAGCTTGTGTTTCTTGTTTATATCCTCCTGAAAGGATATTTTTTTCTCATGGATTTGATAAGAGAATTGGGCTTCTTTTTTTTGAATTTCCTCAGCAAGTTCATTCTCAAGTTTTTTTATTTTTTCAATAATCGCCTGGATGTTGTTTCCCACGACATGACCTGATGTATGACATCTCACCGGGGCCGCATTTTGCCGCATGAGAGCGGCAAACCTGTGCCGCCAGAGAGCGCAGCAACGCTCGAGCTACAGGTCCGTTTCCCCTTTTAATGAACTTGCTGGGAGTTCGTTGGCAGCACAACCGCTATGAAGAACGAGCGTCCTTGGCGATGGCATCAACCAAATCGGGGATAGTATAGGTCTGCGGCTGGATGTCCACCCTGAGGCCGTTTTCCTCGATGGTCCTGCCGGTGACCGGGCCGATGGCCGCAATCTTGATGCCGCTCATCAGCTCCTGCAGCTCCCGCGGTCCCTTGACGCCGATCATTTCGATAAAATTGGTCACCGTGGACGAACTGGTGAAGGTGACGATATCCACATCCTTGTTGGCCAGTTTGGCCCGCAGCGTCTCATGCATACCTTCAGGTCGCTTGTTCTGGTAAACCGGCACAATGGTCACCCTGGCGCCGGCCTTCCCAAGCCTGGCCGGCAGGATCTCCCTGGCCTTGAGCGCTCGAGGGATGAGGATGGCCTGACCGCCCATATCCATCTTTTCAAAGGCCTGGGCCAGTCCTTCGGCGGTGAATTTCTCCGGCAGCAGATCGCTGATCAGCCCGTAAGCACGCAGGCAGTCATCGGTCACCTTTCCCACCGCGGCGATCTTGCAGGTGGCCAGAGCCCGGGTATCCATGCCCTTGGCATAGAGACGGCCGAAAAAGGCGTGGATGGCGTTGATGCTGGTAAAGACAACCCACTGGAAGTCACCGAGCCGCTGCAGGATATTGTCCAGTTCATCCCAGGAATCAGGGGGATGGATAGAGATGGTGGCGAATTCCAGGCAGTTGGCGCCGTTTTCCTCCAGCAGGGCCACCAGATCGCTGGCCTGCTCCCGGGTGCGGGTGACGACAATGCGTTTGCCGAACAGCGGTCTCTGCTCATACCAGTTGATGGTATCGCGCAGCTTGACCACCTCGCCGACAATGGTCAGGGCCGGGGGCTTGATGTCATTTGCCCTGACGATTTCAGCAATGGTGTCCAGGGTGCCGACCACGGATTTCTGGTTGGGGCGGGAGGCCCAGCGCACCACTGCCACCGGGGTCTTGGGGTCGCGGCCGTGCTTCATCAGGTTGGCGGTGATTGACTCCAGATTCTTGATGCCCATGTAAAAAACCAGGGTGCCGACGCCGGTGGAGATTTTATCCCAGGCGATATTGGAGCTTTCCTTGTCCGGATCTTCATGGCCGGTGATAAAGGCCACGGAAGAGGTATAGCGGCGGTGGGTGATGGGCACGCCGGCAAAGGTTGCGGCGGCGGAGGCGGAGGTAACGCCGGGCACCGCCTCAAAGGACAGCCCGGCCTTGACCAGCTCCTCAAGCTCCTCGCCGCCCCGGCCGAAGATAAAGGGGTCGCCGCCTTTAAGTCGAACAACCCGCTTGCCGCTTCTCACCCGGTCAATCAACATCTCATTGATCTCTTCCTGGGTATGGGTATGCTTGACGCCGCCCTTTTTGCCGGCGTAGATGAACTCGGCATCTTCCGGCACGTATTTGAGCAGTTTTTCCCCGGCCAGATAGTCGTAAATGACGACTTCCGCTTTTTTGAGAATCTCCAGACCGCGCACGGTGATAAGGCCCGGATCACCGGGGCCGGCGCCGACCAGATAGGCCTTGCCTCTGTTCGGTTTTGCTGTATCAGTCAATTTCTTTTCCATATACCTCGGCAAGAATCATTCCGCCGCCATCGGCAAGAATCTCTTCCGCCAGTTTTGTGCCTAAATTTGCCGCATCAGCGGCATCGCCGGTCATCTGTTTTTTGATCATTTTTGAGCCGTCCACCGAGGCGACAAGCCCGGTGATGGTCAGCTGCGATCCTTCCAGTTCTGCAAAGGCACCGATGGGCACCTGACAGCCGCCCTCAAGCCGGTGGAGAAAGGAGCGTTCCGCTCTGACCGCCACCGCGGTTGTTTCGTCGGCCAGAAAGGTAAGTGAGGCAAGAAGTTCCGTATCGGCCTTGCGCAGTTCAATGCCCACCGCCCCCTGTCCAACAGCCGGCAGCATGTCGGCGGGGTCAATGTGGGAGGCGATGCGATGGGAGAGTTTCAGCCGGTTCAAACCGGCGGTGGCCAGGATAATGGCGTCAAACTGTTTTTCATCAAGTTTTCTGAGCCGGGTATCAAGATTGCCCCGCAGGTCGGAAATGACCAGGTCGCTGCGCATCAGGCCGATCTGGGATTTGCGGCGCAGGCTGCTGGTGCCCACCCTGGCCCCCTGGGGCAGATCGGCAAATGTCTTGTAATCGTTTGCGATAAAGGCATCACGGGGGTCCTCCCGTTTGGTGATGATGCCAAGATGCAGTTCCTCCGGCAGCTCGGCAGGCACATCCTTCATGCTGTGCACGGCAATATCAACCTCGTGCTGCAGCATGGCATCCTCGATCTCCTTGACAAAAAGGCCCTTGCCGCCGACCTTGGCCAGCGGCACGTCAAGAATCTTGTCCCCCGTGGTGACGATCTTCACCAGCTCCACCTTGACCTCAGGGTATTGGGCTTCGATGAGGTTTTTAATGTTGGTACTCTGCGCCAAGGCCAGCAGGCTTGCCCGAGTTCCGATTTTGATTGTCTTCTGCATGGTTATTCCTTTATGCGATGGATTACGGTTTGGGGTTTTTAATAACGATAAATTTATCCCCCGGGTTAATGGCAACTCGCACAATTCCCTCCGGAGCAGCCCGCACAACCGGATCCGGAAGATGATGACTCCGTGCCCTTGGGCCTGCAGCAGGCATAGGACGACATCAATTTTTCCAGATCTTCGCTCTGACACTTGGGACAGACAGGCTTGGCGCTGCCCATCACCAGTGTCTCAAACTCATTGCCGCATTTGCGGCACTTAAAATCAAACAGCGGCATGATTATCACTCTCCTCGCATTGTCCGGGATACTTGATCTTCAGGGGCGGTTCGCGAACCGCCCCTTGGGCTCTGTGCTCTCTCATGCAGTCGTCGCGGCGCAGGCTTTCAGAGGCCTCAATCCGCCGCCAGCCGGTCAAGCAGTCCCGCCACCAAAAGCGGGATCATCAGCTCATGATGGCCGGTAAAATTGAATCCTTTACCGCCCCCGGCCGTGGGACGGTTTACCACGTTGGTCATGGGCCGGTAATGGCGGATAAAGTCAAAATTGGCCGTGGTGAAATTCTCCACATGATGGCCAAGGTTTCGCACCACGGTAATGGCCTTGAGAAAGACCTCGGGCAACAGCACGGCCGAGCCGATGTTCAGATAGACGCCGCCTTCAAGCTCGCTGATCAGCGTGCAGAACAGACGGAAATCATAATGGCTGGTCTGCCCGATGGCCGCTCCATCGGCTGAAGGATGGATATGGACGATATCGGTCCCCACCGCAACATGGACGGTCACCGGCACGCCAAGCCGGTGGGCCGAGGCCAGCAGGCTCATATTATTAAAAGGGAAGTTTCTGGCAACGAGATGTTCCCCCATGGCCTGGCCGAGACCGATATTTTTCGCTGCACCGTAGTTAATGGCCGCATTCACCTCTTCGCCGGTTTCCTTGGCCGCCCCGAAGGCGCCGGTGCCAAGCACCTGGCCCACATCCTCGGAGGTACGGCCCACCATGGCTATCTCGGTATCATGGACAATACCGGCCCCGTTTAGGGCAATGCCGGTGATGATGGAACGCTCCATAAGATCAATCAGCAGGGGATTGAGCCCCACCTTGATGACATGGGCGCCCATGCCGATGATAATGGGTTTGCCGTTTTTGTGGGCCGCAGCCAGGCGGTCTATCAGGTCCGGAAAATCAATCCCGGCAAACTGCCCGGGCAGGGAGGCGAGAAGATCACGCACCGTGGCCCCGGCTCCCACTGTCCGGGCAAAGTCGTCGACTGTCACCTTGCTGAAGCGGTCATGAACAGAATAGGTATTCAGCCCGGTTAAATCAATGGGTTTTCTGCTCATTGCGGCACATTCACGTTCTGCAGGCTGCCGAAAAGCCGCTCATCAACCAGCCAGCACAGCATGTGCTCGATCCACAGATGGGTCTCCTGGATATGGGGGGTCTTGGCACTCGGCACGGAGAGCACAAGCTCCGCCTCCCCTGCCAGTCTGCCACCGCTGCCGCCGGTGAGAATAACGGTCCGCACGCCGATCTTTTTCGCCGCGTCAAAGGCCCGCACCACATTGGATGAATTACCGCTGGTTGATATGCCCAGTAAAATATCACCTTTTTTGCCCAGCGCCTCAACCTGCTTGGCAAAGATATCATCATAGGAAAAATCATTGCCCACGCTGGTGAGAATCGAGGTGTCCGTGGTCAGCGCCAGGGCCGGGAGCGGCGCCCGATTGATGAGGAAACGGTTGACAAATTCCGCCGCCAGATGCTGGGCGTCCGCCGCACTGCCGCCATTGCCGCAGATCATTAGTTTGTTGCCTGCCCTGAAACAGTCAATAACCCAGTCCACCAACAAAAAAAGCTGCTGCCGGTGGTCCCGGTAAAAATCCTGCTTGGCTGCTATAGAGTCGGCCAGACTGCGCCCGAGAATGTTTTCCATAAATCCATTATTCCTGATTGTTATTGAAGCGATCAAAGATATATCAGGGCAAACTCTTTGTCAATGACCTGTTTTCCCCGTTTTCACTTTGACAGATTTGCGCTTTCGGGTTATTTATACCTGCCAAATTCATCCGCGGATACCAAGGCCTCGCGGGCCGGGCAAGATGAACGTACTATCTCAGCGTAAGTATTTACCAGGTTCATACTCATATTTCACACTACTTCCTCAGGGAGAGACCATGAAACAGAAAAAAATTCTTCTCGACGAAAATGAAATGCCGACCCAATGGTATAATGTTATGCCGGACATCCCAAACGGCATCGATCCGCCCCTGGATCCCGAGACCAAACAACCGATGGGACCGGAAAAACTCGCCGCAGTCTTCCCCATGGGGTTGCTCGAACAGGAGATGAGCGATAAAAGCTGGATCGATATCCCCGAAGAGGTCCAGGAAATTTATCATATCTGGCGGCCCACCCCCCTGGTGCGAGCCTATGCCCTTGAGGCAGCCCTGGGTACCAAGGCCAAGATCTACTACAAAAACGAGGGCGTCTCACCCTCCGGCAGCCACAAGACCAACAGCTCCGTGGCCCAGGCCTATTACAACAAGCGGGAAGGCGTCAAACGCCTCTCCACCGAGACCGGCGCCGGCCAATGGGGCAGCGCCCTTGCCTTTGCCACCCATAAATTCGGCCTCGAATGCAAGGTCTACATGGTACGCGTCTCCTTTGACCAGAAACCGTACCGTAAGATCATGATGAACACCTTTGGCGCGGATATCGTCGCCAGCCCAAGCCCAGACACCGCCTTCGGCCGCAAAATCCTGGAGGATATGCCGGGCACCGCCGGCTCGCTGGGCATTGCCATCAGCGAGGCCCTGGAGGATGCCGCCACCAGGGATGATACCAAATACGCCCTGGGCTCGGTGCTCAACCACGTCATTCTGCATCAGTCCATCATCGGCCTTGAGTCGAAAAAACAGATGGCCAAGATCGGCGCCTATCCGGATGTGGTTATCGGCTGCTGTGGCGGCGGCTCCAACTATGCCGGCATGATGACCCCTTTTCTCACAGACAAATTGGAAGGGAAAAAGATCCGCTTTGTCGGCGTGGAACCGGCCTCCTGCCCCACCCTGACCCGCGGCGTCTATGCCTATGACTACGGCGATGTCGCCCGCCAGACCCCCCTGCTCTATATGTACACCCTGGGCCATGATTTCATTCCTCCGGGCATCCATGCCGGCGGTCTGCGCTATCACGGCATGTCGCCCATTGTCTCGGCCCTGGTCCGGGAAAAACTGATTGAACCGATAAGCGTCCACCAGTTGGAGTGTTTCGAGGCGGGCAGGCTTTTTGCCCAGACCGAGGGTATAATTCCAGCGCCGGAAACCTGTCATGCCATCCGAGCGGCAATCATCGAGGCAACCCGTGATCTCAATGATCCGCAGACCATCCTCTTCAACTTCTCAGGCCATGGACTCCTTGACCTGTCAAGCTATGAGAAATACTACGCCGGCGAGCTGCACAACTACGACTATCCGGCAGAAGCCATCGCCGCAGCCACCAAAAATCTGCCCAAGATTTAATTGATTGCTATGGTGACAACCAAAAACAGGGCATTGCGGCGGACGGCAATGCCCTGTTTTTGTTTTCTGCTCTTCACCCTGATCTTTGCCGCATCCTGCCCTGCCGGTGGGATAAAGCAGCCCATTCTGCAAAAGGTAGACCGCCTGATTGCCAACGGCGGTTATCTGCTCGGCCCGGAAGACCAACCCCTTGCCGCTAAGAATGCGCATACCCTTTTCGTGCCGGCAAGCACCCTGAAAATCGTCACCTCCCTGGGCGCCCTGCATATACTGGGTAAGGATTTCCATTTCCACACCGAGTTTTATCTGGCAGGCAACAGTGATCTGTATATCAAGGGCTATGGCGATCCCTTTCTCACTTCGGAAGAGATTGCCGTCATCCTGCAAGCCCTGCAGCAGCAAGGGGTCGGCACCATAAACAATATCTTCCTCGATGCCGATGCCTTCCAGCTTGAGCAGCAGGCAGACGGCCGCAGCGAGACCCTCAATCCCTATGACGCGGCCAACAGCGCCCTGGCTGCTAATTTCAACACCATCAACTTCAGCAAACGGTCTGACGGCACCATCACTTCGGCCGAACCGCAGACCCCCACCCTGCCCATCATGCTGCGCCTGGGTAAAAACCTGCCGGCCGGCACCCACCGCATCAATCTGACCAACGCTCACCAGGACATCCTCATCCACACCGGCGAACTGTTCCGCGGCCTGCAGCAACGCCTGGGCATCAAAGGCCGGGGTGATATTGCCGGAAAAAGCGTGCCAAGGGAGGCAAAACTCATTCTGACCCACAGATCGAGTCAGCCCCTTGATCAGGTCATTGCCGGACTGCTGCGCTTTTCCAACAACTTTATCGCCAACCAGCTTTTTCTTACCTGCGGGGCACAGCAAAAGGGCTATCCGGCCACCTGGCAGAAAAGCCGGGAGGTATTCCGCGCCTTTCTCGCCTCCCTTGGTCTGAGCAGGCAGCAGATCGTCATGGTTGAGGGCTCGGGCCTGTCCAGAAACGATCTGGTCACCCCTGCCGCCATGGTGAAAATCCTACAGAACTTCCGGCCTTATGCCCACCTGCTGCATACGGACAAAGGCCGCCTGATCAAGTCAGGCACCCTGACCGGGGTTTACTGCTATGCCGGCTTTTTCTCCAGAGGTGAAGACAAAATTGCCTTTGTTGTCATGTTGAACCAACCGGAAAATCTGCGGGATCAAGTTGTTAATCTGCTTGAAAAATTACCGGTGAAGCCGTAATCTTGATATACACAACTGACCGCAGAAGCCAGAATTCAGTAGTCAGCAGACCACTCTTCTCACTTTTTACTTTTCACTTTTTACTTCATCAAGAGGGATTGCCATGAACTGGAAAAGTTTATTTCAGCTATCGAAGAACATGACTGTCGACGAGGCTCGCGCCTTTTTGAAGGATAACCCGTCTGGCAGCTATCAACTTCTCGATGTCCGGCAACCGAAGGAATACGAACTCGAACATCTGTCGGGCGCCATTCTCATTCCCATCAAGGAGCTTATGTCCAGGATGAATGAGCTTGACCCTGCCAAACCGACCCTGGTTTACTGCGCCATCGGCGGACGCAGCAAGGCCGCCGCTCAGATGCTGCAGGGCAGCAATTTCAGCGAAGTTTACAACATTTCCGGCGGTATCAAGGCTTGGAACGGTTTCAAGGCCAAAGGCCAGGAAACCTTGGGCATGGAATTTTTCACATCCGGGGAATACAAGGACGCCTTCACCATGGCCTACACCATGGAGGAAGGCCTGCAGCAGCTTTATCTCGCCTTTGCGGAAAAATGCGATAACCCGGAAGAAAAGGAGCTGCTGCTGCGGCTGGCAAGCTTTGAGGATAAACACAAGGCCAAACTGATCGCCGATTTCAAACCAAGTGAGGCCGACATTCCCAGAGTGAACAAACAGAGCAATATCATGGAAGGCGGCTTCAGCCGGGAGGCGATTTTAAACCACTTCCAGCAGCATCTCTATGATCAGCAGGATATCCTGTTCCTGGCCATGATGCTTGAAACCCAGGCCCATGACCTGTACAGTAGGGTCGGCCGCAAAAGCCCTGACCAGCACAGCAAAGATATGTTCCTCCATCTGGCGGAAGAGGAAAAAATGCACCTCGGCTTTATCGCCAATGAACTGGACAAGCTGCTGAGCGCCAAGGGCAAGCAGGACTGAGCGGCAATCCGCCTGCTGAGAGCGCACCGCTCACCGATTTTTTGACAGGTTTTTTTTGACTTCGGCGTAAAATAAAGAGGGCCGGAAACGACCCTCTTTCCATCAACTTCTTCGAACCGCTATTTTTTCTACCTTCTCTGCGGGCACTTTTCAGGATTGAATTCATCTTTCTGCCCAGGGCCGCATTCAGGTGCGCCGGACTGCCCCTGCTTCTTTTTCCCTTTTGCAGCACGTTCGCCATCAACAACAGGGGGTTGACGCTGCTGCTCAACCTGTACCGGCTTCCTTTCCTCTTTCCTGACGCGGCTCTTATCTGGGGCTGCGGGCTGGCGCTGCTGCTCAACCTGCACCGGCTTCCTCTCTTCCTTCCTGACGCGGCTCTTATCTGGGGCTGCGGGTTGACGCTGCTGCTCAACCTGCACCGGCTTCCTTTCCTCTTTCCTGACGCGGCCATTATCTGGGGCTGCGGGATGACGCTGCTCCTCAACCTGCACCGGCTTCCTCTCTTCCTTCCTGACGCGGCTCTTATCTAGGGCTGCGGGATGACGCTGCTCCTCAACCTGCACCGGCTTCCTCTCTTCCTTCCTGACGCGGCTCTTATCTAGGGCTGCGGGTTGACGCTGCTGCTCAACCTGCACCGGCTTCCTTTCCTCCTTCCTGACGCGGCTCTTATCTGGGGCTGCGGGTTGACGCTGCTGCTCAACCTGCACCGGCTTCCTTTCCTCTTTCCTGACGCGGCCATTATCTGGGACGACGGGATGTCGCTGCTCCTCAACCTGCACCGGCTTCCTTTCCTCTTTCCTGACACGGCTCTTATCTGGGGCTGCGGGATGACGCTGCTCCTCAACCTGCACAGGCTTCCTCTCTTCCTTCCTGACGCGGCTCTTATCTGGGGCTGCGGGTTGACGCTGCTCCTCAACCTGCACCGGCTTCCTTTCCTCCTTCCTGACGCGGCTCTTATCTGGGGCTGCGGGTTGACGCTGCTCCTCAACCTGCACCGGCTTCCTTTCCTCTTTCCTGACACGGCCATTATCTGGGACGACGGGACGACGCTGCTGCTCGGGCATCACCTGCTGAAATTTATTTTTCATCTTGCCAGGAGTTCTCGGCGTCGAAACAGTATTGAGCGGCAGGGGTTTGGGTGCTTTGCCTGGGCGCATGACAGATTTATCCCGCTCTCTGATAAACTTGCGGGCCTGTTGCAATTCTTTCATCTGCACGTTCCGTATCCGCTGGGGAGGAATTTTGTCCGCAGGAACCGGCCTGTCTGAGACAAAATAGCTCTCTTTCGTCGGTTTTATATCGGGTGTGCCCGGGCTCATATGATTTTTGATAAATATTTTTTCCTTAATGATTTTCATATCGACATGATCATCATCCCGAAAACCCCTGGCAAAATTGTTATGTCTGACCACGGTCGCCCCATTGTTAACGTACACATTCCTATAAACCTTGGTGATGTTGACCCGCTTGATATCGACATGGGTGATGTTGACACTGTTGCGACCATAATAGCCCCGGCCGTAGTACATTTCACCAGGCGCCAGTGGTACCCATGCCACATAATCAGCTGTCCTGGACCAGCCGACATAGCCCGGTCCCCAGTAAACGGAACCGTGATGAGGAGGCACCCAGAACCAGCCGATGGCCGGGGCAAAAGCCCATCTGCCGTAATGATAGGGCGCCCATCCCCAAGGCTCGGAGGACAGCCAGACATAATCATGACCCCGCCGGATCCATCTGCCATGGCGGTAGGGAGCCCAGTTCGGACCGACAAAGACCGTCGGGGTCCAGACATAGCCGTAATCCGGTACCCGCACCCATCTGCCGCTGCGTCCGAGCTCAGAAGAATAGGGACTGAGCTCGGAGGGCAGATAAGAGCCTGCCCCTGGGACATTTCTCGGGAAAAGTTCATCATGCCTTCCCCGGTTCCACAAGTCCCACTCATCCGGGGGACCAAGGGGGGCAATATCGCCATTGGTGTCCCTGCCAAGCGACACCGTCTGACCAGCGTTTACCCTGGTATTGCCGAGCTGGTTCTCTGTTTCAACGTATCCCTTGTAGCACGACACATCCGAGTACTGGTCCTGGACATCGATCCGGAAGATCGCCCGGTCAAAGGCTCGGGTTGAGGCATCAGGATCATCCAACTGGATAACGCTGCCCTGGGGCGCGTCGTAATAAACATAGGCGCTGCCCTGGGAGAGATAAAACTGCGATGAATCATCATCCATGGAAAGTATCTGCAGCGAGGTGTTGCCGTCGAGTCTGATATAACTGCCGCTGTTGAGCTGCAGTTCGGCTATGCCATCCTGGGGAACCCAGATCTGATCACCCTCGCCGATGGGTGTATTGATCGACAGGAGCCCCCACTGCCCGGCCCCAGTGGTCATGATCTGGGCATCACCTTCGACATAACTGAGCCGCATATAGCCGGGATTGGCGGAAGCGGAAAAGGCATAAGCCTGCACAAAAATCAGCACCGCGGCAATCAACACGGCCTTTACTATTTTCATTTCGTCCTCCTTAAAAATTGCCTGCCCAGGCGAGGTCACTCTTCAGTTAGACCCTGTTTGACAGAGAATAAGAATTGAGCTGATGAAACCTGATGGTAATCAATTGTTTGCAATATAATTGAAGAGCGCTTTCTTCGCTGCTCTTTTCATTTTCGAAATTTCTCTAATTCATCCCTGGCCTTCTCCCATGCAAAAACAGTGCAGCCTGGGTCGGTTAATCATGGTCGGTGAGCCCTTTTCATGTCATATTTTCTTTCACTTTTTCCCTGTAACAAGGTATAATTATTTTTTTAAATTTCGGCGTGTTTTTCCGGCCTTCTGTGCCGCCACGCCTCAAGGCAGCTGCGGAACACGCCGAACTTTTCCGGGGGAAAAGACCATGGCCATTTTCCGATCCCTGTTCATTACACTTACCATTTTTTTGGTCCTCGCCTCCTCAACTGATAGTGTCCAAGGCAACGATTGCCGGGAGCCTGCCTGGGCCGGAAGCTTCTATCCAGCAGACATCAACGCCTTGACCGCCGACCTTGCCAGGCTCTGCAGAGAGGTCCGACAGGACAGCTTCGCAAGACCTGCCGGCAAATGTCTGCGCGCCCTGATACTGCCCCATGCCGGCTATATTTACTCCGGTCCCACGGCAGCCCACGCCGCCCTGGTGCTGGACAAAAAACAGTTCGACAAGGTGATTCTGCTCGGACCGGACCACCGGGTCGGCTTCAAGAACGGTGCCATCAGCGATGTGAGCAGTTACCGTACACCCCTAGGCAAGATCCCGCTCCATGCCGATGCCCGCCGGCTGCTCCGGCAGACCGAACTGTTCCGGCCGATTCCGGAAGGCTATGATGCGGAGCACTCTCTCGAGGTCAACCTGCCTTTCCTGCAGTATCTGCTCGGCAGCTTTGAGTTAGTGCCCATCGTGGTGGGTACAGGTCAGCCTGAACCCATCGCCGCAGCCCTTGACCCGCTGCTCACCCCCAGAACCCTGGTGGTGGTCAGTTCAGATCTGTCCCACTACCTGCCCTACGACCTGGCCATGGGCAAGGATAAACAGACCATCAACCACATCCTCAATCTGGACGGTCAGGCGCTGGCGGCAAGCGAGAACAGCGCCTGCGGACTGGTGCCTTTACAGGTGCTGATCGATCTGGCCCTCCGCCACAACTGGAAGCCCGTGCTCATTTATTACGCCAACAGCGGCGACACGGCCAGCAGCCCCGACAAGGTTGTCGGTTATGCCGCCATTGCCTTTTACGGAGATATCACCATGGACAAACAAAACACCTCAACCGGTGCAATTACTACCGAACAGGGCAAGACCCTGCTCACTCTGGCCCGGCAGACCATCGCCCTGAAGCTCAATCTCCCTGTCCCGGACGATGAACAGAAAAAACTGGGAAAGAAACTGCATGATCCAGCTTTCCAGCAGGACCGCGGCACCTTTGTCACCCTGCACAAACATGGTCAGCTGCGGGGATGCATCGGGACAATCGCCGCAATGGAACCCTTAGCCGCCAACATCCGCCACAATGCGGTGAACTCCGCCTTTGGTGACCCCAGATTCCCGCCTCTGCAGAAAAAGGAATTCGATGAGGTGGAAATCGAGGTGAGCATTCTCACCGACCCCAAACCGCTGACCTATGACAAAGGAGCGGATCTGCCGGCCAAACTGCGCCCGAAGATTGACGGGGTCATCCTGCGGGACGGCATGGCCAGCGCCACCTTTCTGCCCCAGGTATGGGACCAACTTCCCCAGCCGGAAGATTTCCTCAGCCGTCTCTGCATGAAGGCAGGACTTCGACCCAATGCCTGGGAAACAGGGAAACTGGAGGTTCTCACCTATCAGGTCCAATACTTCAGCGAATAATAGCGAAAAAGGCATTAGCCGGCTCGTCATGGCCATCGGGCTTTCCTCGGTGGTGATGCAGCTGGTGCTGGTGCGGGAATTTCTGGCTCAGTTTCACGGCAACGAATTCACCATTAGCCTGATCTTTTTTTCCTGGCTTATCCTGGGCGGCATGGGGGCCTGGCTGGCTCTGCTTGCCATCCGCCGCAGACCGGCGAGTCTTAGCCTGCTGGCTAGGCTCTCTCTCCTGCTGGCCGCCCTTGCCGCCATCGAAATCCTGGCTATCCGCACTCTGCGGGACATTATCTTCCTGCATGGCGTGGACGTCGGCTTCTATCCCACCATGGCAGCCATCTTCGGTCTGACCGCGCCTTTTGGGCTTTTGAACGGTTTTCTCGTCCCCTACAGTCTTTATGTGCTGCGGAATCAAGACGCAGACTATCCCGGGGCACGGATCTACATGCTCGACAATGTGGGCGATATCAGCGGCGGGGTGCTGTTTTCTTTTGTCCTGTTATTATGGCTCACTCCCCTGCAATCCGTATTCGTGGCCAACCTCCCTCTGCTGGTTACGGCAACGCTTATCGTCGCAGGCAGGCAACAGGTGCGACCGGCTTTTCTCCTGTCCCTGGCCGGCGCCGTGGCCGTGCTGCTGACCGGTCTGCTCCTTGAAAATAAATCCCTCACCCCCTTTGAGGGACGCCTGATCCACTATGAGGAATCCCGTTACGGCCGCATCACCGTCCACCAGGACCGGGAACTGCTGACCATCTTTGTCGATGGCTCCCCCATTTTCAGCAACCAGAATATCAGCCAGGACGAGGAGGCCATTCATTTCCCACTGTCGCAGATAGACGACCCCCATGACATTCTACTCATCGGGGCCGAAGGTGGCATGCTGCAGGAGGTAGCCAAATACCGGCCGGCCAGGGTGGATTATCTTGAAATCGACCGCAAACTGACCGATGTCCAGCTGCGTTACAAACTGCTGCAGCCCCTGCCGGGACTGCACATCATTCATCGGGACGGCAGAGCCTTTCTGGCCGATACCGACCAGCGGTACGATGCCATTATCATCAACCTGCCGGAACCCGACACCTTTCAGATCAACCGCTTTTTCACCGGCGAATTTTTCCGCCTGGCCCACGAGCACCTGCGACCGGACGGAATTTTTTCCTTCAGCGTGGCAGGCTTTGATAACTACCTGTCCGATCCCACCCGTTTGAAAATCTCCTCACTTTTTAATACCGCCAGCCTCCATTTCCAACACGTCCTGTCGCTGCCCGGCAACAGAATCATCTTTCTCTGCAGCGACCGGCCTCTCAATCCGGATATTGCTGCCCTGCTCGAAAACAAAAGGATTCACACCACCTATATCAGCAGTTTTTTTGCCGGCAACATCACCCCGGAACGGCTCAAATACCTGCGGGATAATCTCCAGGCCGACATCCCGGTAAACCTCGACACTTCCCCTTTTCTGCTGCGCATCATGTTCCAGCAATGGTTCGCTCGTTTTGCCACCTCGCCGCTGCCATTTACCGTGTCGGGTTTCATTCTGCTGCTTCTGTATCTCTGCCGCTCCAGGCGGGAGGAACTGGTGCTCTTTTCCACCGGCTTTGTCATCATGGGCAGTGAAACCCTGGTTATCTTCGTCTATCAGATTCTCTTCGGCTATGTCTACGAACAAATCGGCCTGCTGGTCACCGTCTTTCTCACCGGCCTGCTGCCCGGGGCCTGGCTCGGAGAACAGTTGCGTCGTCGCAGAAACTTCAAAAAAAGTCTGGCCCTCTGCGACACGCTCATCATCATAACCCTGGCCGTGCTACTGCTGGCCCTGTTCAACGCTACCCAGCGGCTTACGCCCGGCTTTTTCCTGCTGTTCGGCTTTGCCATCTCCCTGCTCTGCGGCTGCCAGTTTCCCCTGGCCCTCACCCTGGGCGGCGGCGACAACCCGGCTGCGGCCAGAACCTTTTCCTCGGATCTCATTGGCGCGGCCTGCGGCACCCTGATCACCAGCCTGCTGCTCATTCCCTTTGTCGGCATTCTCTGGGCCACGGCCGGACTCATGCTGGTCAAGATTTTCGGCATGTCCGCCCTGGCTCGTGGAGTGAGGAGTGAAAAGTAAGGAGTGAAGAGTGAGAAGAAAAACCTGGGAACAGGCGAAACAGCAGTGGGGAATTATTGGGGAAAAATCATTCCATAACCGGACACTTTCAGCCGGAGCGAGGTGCTCCCTCCCTCACTCCTAACTTCTCACTTCTTACTTTTCACTATCTTATGATAGAATCATTTCATGAAACCCATTGACCGCCGCACATTCCTCTGTTTGAGCGCAGCCATGCTGGCCACCAAGTCCGGCGCTGCCAATGCCGGACTCTGGCCCTTTCAGAACGACCGGCATGAGGTATCAGGGGAAGAAGACATCCGGGGCACCATTTTTAAAAACGACGCCCCAAAAACCCTGTGGAAGTGGCACAAGGAGGGATTTTCCTACAAGAAACTGGAAGACAGGAAGGTGATGTGCAACATCTGCCCCAACCGCTGCTTGCTGGCTCCCGGCGACCGCAGCATCTGCCGCTCAAAGGTGAACATGGACGGCACCCTTTACAGCCTGGCCTATGGCAATCCCTGTGCGGTGCACCTTGATCCGGTGGAAAAAAAGCCCCTCTTTCACTTCAAACCCCAGACCACCGCCTTTTCCATTGCCGCCACCGGCTGTAATTTCCGCTGCCTCAATTGCCAGAACTGGGAGATCTCCCAGGCCAAGCCCCATGAGGTGCGCCATGAGGAAATGTTTCCGGCCGAGGTGGTACGGAACGCCAGAGAGGCTGGCGCCGCATCCATCGCCTACACTTACTCCGAGGCCACCACCTATTTCGAATACATGATCGACACCGCACGCCTCGCCCGTGAGGCCGGCATCAACAACCTATGGATTTCCAACGGTTTCATCAATAAAGAGCCGTTGCTGGAATTATGCAAGGTGATCAACGCCGCCAACGTCAATCTCAAGTCATTTGATGACGCCATCTACCGCAAACTGAATGGCGGCAGGCTGCAGCCGGTGCTCAACACCTTCAAAACCATGCATGAACTGGGGGTCCATTTTGAAATGACCACCCTGGTGGTGCCGGGGTATATCGATAATGCGGAGATGATCAAAGAGATGTGCGGCTGGATCGTCACCAATCTCGGGCCTGATCACCCCCTGCACTTTCTGCGTTTTTTTCCCAACTACAAATTGACCCGGCTCCCCCCCACACCCGTCTCCACCCTGGACAGCTTCAGGAAACTGGCCATGGCCGAGGGTATACGCTATGTCTATCTGGGCAATCTGCCGGATCATCCGGGCAGCAACACCTATTGCCACCACTGCGGACAACTGCTCATCGAACGACGCGGCTACCAGATGCCGGTCAACAATCTGGAGGGGAGCCTCTGTAAATTCTGCCGGACCACCATCCCGGGAGTCTGGCAATAGCCGCAGGATCAAGATTACCATGTTCTTTCGCCTTGCCGCCGATCTGCTGGTGATTATCCATCTCCTGTTCATCATCTTTGTGATAACCGGCGGCTTTCTGGTCTTGAAATGGCCGCGCATGAAGTATCTGCATATTCCCGCAGCGATGTGGGGCGCCCTCATTGAATTCCAGGGCTGGATATGCCCGCTCACCCCTCTTGAACAGCACCTGCGCCGGTCAGGCGGACAATTCGCCTACAGCGGCGGTTTTGTTGAACATTATGTGGAGCCCATCGTTTATCCCGCCGGCCTGACCCGGGAGATGCAGATCCTTTTCGGTATCGCTGTCGTGGCAATTAACCTCCTGGCCTACGGCTGGCTGCTCATTGGTCTGAAAAGGGATAAGAAAAGGAAAGAGTAACAGGTATGGCGGGTAGTATCTCCCCGATAAGGCAGGTGTTTATTCGATAACCATCAGATGCTGGCCAGGGACGACAACATCGTTTTCAGCCACAAGAATTTCCCTGACCTGGCCAATACCCTGGGACTTCAATTCATTTTCCATCTTCATTGCCTCCAGCACGATGAGACCCTGCCCGTCCTGCACCAGATCGCCTGCCCCTACCTGAAAACGGACGATGCGGCCGGCCATAGGGGCGCAAATAGTCTGGCGGGAAACCCCGCCCGAGCGTTTACTCTCATCAGAGGGCTGCCTGCTGCGGGGATCAAAAAAATCGACATCCATGATCTTGCCGGTAACCACCACGGCGAAACTCTCTTTGTCCCTGCTGACAAAGGCGTCATAGGATCGATTGTTGACTAAAATGGAGTAAAACCCGCCGCTCAGGGCCGACGCGTCGGCTTGGTAGCTGCGACCATCCACCCACACCCTGATCCCACCGGCTGTCTTCTCATATTCGACCTGATACGTTCTCTTATCCACCTGCACTTCCCGCTTCATGGCTGCCTGCCCGTCCGAAGGTTTCCATCAGGATAATCAAATATGAGAAATGACATAAAATCGAATAAATACATAAAAAAGCTAAAACAAAAGATCAAATCAAAAATCTCCTATAAGTCGTTGCCGAGAAATAACTGTTACATGAAGATACTGTTAACGAAATATTGGGAAATTTAATGGTTATTTCCTAACGGCCCCTAAAATCGCGTTGCCCAGAACTGATACTTGCTGGCCATCCGCCAGAGGCCGGTCTCTTCCGTGGCAACGCGCTCCTCACGGGCAGGAGAGGAGGACAGTGTGCTGCAGACAGAGGCGATAATCGCCAGATCTGCCAGGATGTCCGGTGCGGGATGTGGGACAAGGCGACGGTCAAGAAAACGGGTATCGATCTTGCCGCTGATAAAGGTCTCGTCGGTTAAAATCGCCCGTTGCAGGTCGAGATTGGTCTTCACCCCGTATATAATGCATTCATCCAGAGCCCGCAGCATCCGGCATCGCGCCTCCTCACGTGTTCTTGCCCACACCGAAATTTTGGCGATCATGGGATCATAATGCAGGGACACCTCCCACCCCTCATACACCCCGCTGTCAACCCTGACCCCGGGCCCTTCCGGGAAAACCACTTTCCTGATCTGCCCCGGCGCCGGCATATAATCATTCCCGGGGTCCTCGGCATAGATACGGCATTCCATGGCCCAACCATTGCGGCGGACATCCGACTGGGCAACGCTCAACCGCTCTCCGGCCGCGGCCAGCAGCTGCTCCCTGACCAGATCGATGCCGGTCACCAGTTCGGTCACCGGGTGTTCCACCTGAATCCGGGTGTTCATCTCCAGAAAATAAAAATTTTTCGCCGCATCCACCAGAAACTCCACCGTGCCCGCCCCGGTGTAGCCGACGACCGTGGCTGCCTGCACCGCTGCCGTGGTGAGTTTGTCGCGCAGCTCATCATCAACAAAAACAGAGGGGCATTCCTCGATCACCTTCTGATAGCGGCGCTGGATGGAACACTCCCGCTCAAAGAGGTGGATGACATTACCGTGTCCGTCGGCCAGAATCTGCACCTCGATATGCCGGGCAACCGGGAAATAACGCTCCACCAGGATACGGGAATCGGCAAAAGAGGCATAGGATTCGCGCCGCACGGCGGAAAAGGCATCCTGCAGGTCATTTTCATTGGTGACGATGCGCATCCCCTTGCCGCCGCCGCCCGCGGCGGCCTTCAGCATAACCGGATAGCCGATTTCGGCACAGACACGCCGAACCGCCTCCAGATCCTCCAGCGCCTCCGTTGCGCCTGGGATGACCGGCACGCCGCTTTCCATCATGGTTTTCCGCGCTACGGTTTTATTGCCCATCTGCTCGATCACCTCAGGCGATGGACCGATGAAAACCAGGTCTGCCTGCCGGCACTTGCCGGCAAAGTTGCTGTTCTCCGATAAAAAACCGTAACCCGGATGGATCGCATGGGCCCCGGACCTGCGGCCTGCCTCCAGAATGGCCTCGCCGTCCAGATAGCTCTCTATGGCCGGGGCCGGGCCGATGCAGTAAGCCTCATCCGCATAGCGGACGTGCTGGGACTTCCTGTCCGCCTCGGAAAAAACGGCAACAGTGGCAATACCCATTTCCCGGCAGGTCCGCATGATCCTGATGGCTATTTCACCGCGGTTTGCTATGAGGATTTTGCTAAACATAAATGTGTCTTTTGCGTTTTGACTGTTGAGTTGTCAGACCGGGGAAATAACTCTTTTAAGAGCCTGGCATGAAAACAAGATTTTTTTATAACGGCATGTTGCCATGTTTTTTCGGGGGATTTTTTATCATCTTCGTCTTCAATCGTTCAAGGGCCATGATCAGCTTCCAGCGAGTGTCCTCCGGCATGATGATCTCATCAATATAGCCCCGCGATGCCGCAACATAGGGGTTGGCGAAACGCTCCCGGTACTCTTCCAGCTTTTGCTGGCGGAATGTTTCGCCATGCTGTTTGGCGAGCTCCCGCCGGTAAATGATGTTCACCGCCGCTTCAGGCCCCATCACGGCGATTTCCGCCCCCGGATAGGCGAAATTATAATCACCGCGGATATGCTTGCTGGACATGACGCAATAGGCGCCGCCATAGGCCTTGCGCGTAATGAGGCTGATCTTGGGCACCGTGGCCTCGCAATAGGCATAGAGCAGCTTGGCTCCATCCCGGATAATGCCGTCAAGTTCCTGCTCCTTGCCGGGTAGAAACCCCGGCACATCGACCAGGGTGACCAGCGGGATGTTAAAGGCGTCGCAGAAGCGGACAAACCGCGCACCCTTGCGGGAGGCATTGGTATCAAGGGCGCCGGCCAGATGCGCCGGCTGGTTGGCGACAATACCCACCGATTTGCCGTTGAGCCGGGCAAAGCCGATAACCAGATTAGCCGCATAACCGCTTTGCACTTCAAAAAATGAGCTGTCGTCCACCACTGCTCTGACCAGGGATTTCACATCATAGGAGGTCCGCGAATCGGCCGGGATGAAATTATTGAGCAACGGCTCGCTGCGGCGGGGATCGTCAAAACATTTTTTAACCGGGCTTTCTTCCAGATTATTTGACGGGATATAGTCAAGCAGCTCGCGGATGAGGACAATGCACTCCCTGTCATCCGCGGCAACCAGATGGGCTACCCCGCTCAACTGATGATGAGTGCTGGCTCCGCCGAGTTCCTCCATGCTGACATCCTCGTGGGTCACCGCCTTGATCACCTCCGGACCGGTGACAAACATGTGGCTCTGCCCTTCAACCATGACGATGAAATCGGTCAGCGCCGGTGAATAGCTCGCCCCGCCGGCGCAGTGCCCCATGATGGCGGAAATCTGGGGAATGAGACCGGAAGCCTGGGTATTTTTCAAGAACAGTTCCGCCACGCCGGCCAGACCGCAGACGCCTTCCTGGATGCGGGAACCGCCGGAGTCATTTAAGCCGATAAAAGGCGTGCCAAGCTGCATGGCCTTATCCAGCACCTTACAGATTTTTTTGGTGTTCTCCTCGGAAAAGGAGCCGCCCATGACCTTGAAGTCCTGGGCATAGGCATGGACCAGCCGTCCGTTGATCATGCCGTTGCCGGAGATCACCGCATCGCCCGGCACCCGTTTCTTTTCCATGCCAAAATCCGTGCAATGGTGGGTGACAAAGCGGTCAATCTCCTGAAAAGTCCCCTCGTCAAAAAGAAATTCCATCCTCTGTCGGGCTGTCATGGCACTCCCGGTTGCTCCGCCATCAACTGCGAGTCTTTCCCGATCCGCCATCTCAATATTTCTGCGGGCAAGTTCGCCGTAGAGATTAAAATTAGTCATTGCCTGCTGCCCCCTGGGCCTCCATGGACGGCCACGAGGTCTGGATGATCCGTAAGATCTTTTCCTCAGCCTGCATCAGCTGCCTCTGGGCCTGCTTAACCTCCAGCAGAGTCTCCTGGAAATTACGATAAAGGCGCGCAAGACAAATTTCATGGGCCAGGGCCGCTGATGCCTCCAAAGTGAGATCCTCCAGGATTTTCATATCGTTCTCCGTGAAGATAGCCTGGGATGTCTTGCTTACATTTAAAACACCGATGCTTTCGCCGGCAGGGCTAATGAGCGGCATGCTGATCAGGGAATTGTTCGAGTACTGGCTGGGATCAGGGGAGCGCTGTATACCCTGTTCCTGTTCGATATTCTGGATAAAGATCGGTTTTTTGCTGATGAAACAACGGCCCGAAACACTGGTCTCATTGATCACCTGCATCTGGCCTAGAATTTTGTCTTTATTTCTGCCGAAAGCGGCCTCAACCCGCAGTACCCCGCGATTAAAAATCATAATCGAGCCTTTTTGCACATCAAGGCAGTCCATGCAGGCCTCAAGAATCGTGTCAAGGGTCTGGTTGACGCTGCTGACCGACGTACTTCTGGCAATCCGGTGCATGGCTTTGATCTTTTTGCGCTCAACTCGCATCTGGCTGAGCAGCTTTTTATTTTCCACCTCCGCGGCGAACTGACCTTCATGCTTACGGAAACTGCGGTACAAAGATCTGCTGAGAGCCTGCAGCAGCTTTCTTCCCGTCTGCTCCGACTGCCTTTGGATCTGCCGGAAATCTCCAGCGGAAAGAGAAAGCAACTCTGACTTCTCCATCGCCACCCAGTCAACATTGGCTGGATCTTCGGCAATCAAGGCATCTTCACAGAAGTGCTGCCCAGGTCCTTTGACTTCAAACAGCTCCTTTTCCTGCCATGCCTCAAGCCCGCTTGCTCCCACAGTGATGCCGAGGACCTTTTCCTTGCGCACCTTCCCCTTTACCACCAGAAGCAGCCTGTCAGGAAGTGCGCCTTCCTGGACGACAAGCTCTCCCTGTTGAAATATCTCCGGTTGGAGATAAAGCAGCAGCTGGCCGCACTCCTCATCCGTCAATTCGGAAAAAAATTGCAACTCGTGCAATTCATGACAACTATAAGAACAGGGCATGAACGGTTCTCCTTCTAGCAGGCAATGATAAATGCGAGACGATTTTTTTTGCGGAGCCATATCTCCTGGCAGAAATATAAAAATGTGGGTATGCACTTGACTCCAGTAAAGAACAAACTCACCTAATGAATTTCACGGATGTTTGCCTGTCTAATGCTTTGGCCTAACCACGCTCATGACGTCAGAATCAAATACCCATCACGAATACAAAAATGCCGCGATACCAGCGTGTTAACTTTATATCAGGATCAGAAGCATCCCTGTTGTAAACTCTGCTGCCAGTCAAGTTTACGGTTTGATTGCAGCTTCCGACTGCGGGGATACAAAAAATATGAGAAATAGCAATGGGTGGAGTCATGTGCATACCCACATATAAAAATTACACAATGATATAATAATACTTGTCAAGGCTTGAATGAATATTGTTTTATTTATTATAGGCTTTGTAAAAAATCAGTAATCATCTTGATTCACCCGATTGTTGGTGTCATAATAATATCCTATTATCATAAATAATTTCCTGGTAGCTGCTGAATCTAAATCATCATGAATGAGGGGAAAAATGGCCAGTGAACAACCAACAATTGAGCGCAGGAGTCACAAAAGATATCTTGTCCGGGACGGCACCTATGCCTTTCTCCGGCCGCCTGCCAACAAAATAGGGCAAATAATCGATATCAGCCTCTCAGGGTTGGCATTTTGCTATTTTTCCACAAACGGAGCGTCACGGGATGCCAACGGTCTTGACCTGCTGGCTGATGATGGTATCTGCCTGGAGGATGTCCCTTATACCACGATAAATGATTTTATTCTTCCCACAGAACAGCCTTTCAGCCAGATTACCATGCGGAGACGCTGTATCAAGTTCGGGCCATTAACGGAAAACCACGTGGAATATCTACAGAAAATTATTAATAAATACGGACAGGCGGAAGAGACGGGAAAAAGGATGTAGCGTCCCTGCCCCACCTTTCTCCACCTGCCAGGGAGTAACCGATGAACAAAGCTGTACAACAGTCACCCCTTTTCTGCGATCCGCTGAGTTTCCCCATGGGTGACGACGTGATTTTCACCTTCAATGGACAACTCAACGACTCCATTCTAGCCTATGCGGATAAAATCAGATGTTCAGCCGGGCAGGAAATCGAACTGCAGGACTGCCGCGCCTTTTACTACGTGCAACAGGGCATTATCGAGGTTTCCTATACTGCGGATGAGACAAAAATTACCGTCGCCTTACTTGGTCCGGGCGATTTCTTCGGGGAAATCGGTTTTTTCGATGGCGGTTCCCGGGTGCGGGATATCCGTGCCACGGAAGATGCCGAGATCTGCAGATTTGATCTCGCTGTCATAGAAAAACTATACCATGAAAAACCAGAACTGTATGGCAGACTTGTCACCTCTTTAACGCAGCGCATCTGCAAAAAATTCAGAAGGGTTCTTGAAGAAAATGAACCGCTCATCGGTTATGCCGCTTCTCTTTCCACGCGAAGACGTGGTTTTACCGAATCAAAACCAATGCCCGGCAGGCTGCTCAAAAGCCCTGCCTGGTATAAGGTGAGCAGTGAAGTGGAGAGCTTGAAGGCGGAACTGTTCAACATATCCTACCAATTACAGGAAAATATCTCCTCTGAGGGACCTGACGAAAAGATCAGCAAGGAATGCTTCGTTGTTCTTGATACCGTTAATGAAAATCTGGCCAGATATAAAGAACTGATGGAGACCCAGGAGGATCAGGACCTCATGTGGGGCTTTATCTTCAAGGAGATTTTCCCCTACATCATGCGCAGCCGTTTTGTTGAAAGGGCCTATTACAAACCCAAAGGTTATGCCGGTGACTTCCTGATGATGGAACACATTTACCGAGACACGCCTGACGGTGACGGCAAGCTAGGCAAAATCGTCGACTCCTGGTGCCTGCAGAGGCCAGGCGCCAATGCAATAAGGGGAAGGAGAAAGCTGCTTTCTGCCCAGCTCTCTTCCCTGAGCAAGTCATTTCTGCACAACGGTTCCCACATCAGGATCATGAACCTGGCCTGTGGACCAAATCGCGAGCTGTTTGACTTCCTGGCAACCTGCGAATACAGCCAGGCCATCGAAGCCCTGTGTGTGGATATAGACTCCGAGGCCCTGCAATATACCAACCAGCATGTCAATGTCTTTCCCCACATGGCCTCCATCCGCCTGATGAATGAAAATCTAGTGAAATGGTCGCTGGGCAGAGTAAGCCATGAAATCGGTAAACAGAACATTATTTATTCAGCCGGGCTGTGCGACTATCTTGACCGGCGTCTTTTTCAGGCCATGATCAAGCGCTGCCACGACCATCTAGAGCCTGGCGGAAAACTTATGCTGGGCAATTTTGCTCCATACCCTGATCAAATCTTCATGGATGAGATACTCCACTGGGAACTCCTGTACCGCACCAGCGACGATTTGGCAGATATCTTCGCTGATACTCCATTCGGCACGAACATCGAGATTCTCTCGGAAGAGGAGGGTGTAAACCTCTTTGTCCTTGCCACCAAAAAAGGCTGATGGAAGAAATCGCTCTTGACTATACGGATGCCTACGAACAGGAAACCAGAAATCTTTTTCTGCAGAGAGCCTTTATCTTCCTCTGGCTGGGAATTGTCTTTTTCCCGGTTTTTTCACTGCTGGATTCCTTTGCTGCCAGGGAACATTTCCTTATTTTTCTTTGCTACCGGTTAAGCTTCGCCTTCATTCTGGTGCTATTTCTTCTGATACTGCGCCGGATAAACGGCCATCGGCTCGCCTTGTCTCTCACATTGACCGCCTATCTGCTCGGCGGACTGACAATCACCCTGATGGTTCTGAAAACAGGAGGATTTGCCTCCTCCTACTACGTCGGGCTTCTACTCATATCAGTGGGAGGATTTGCCTTGCTGCCTCTGACCATGAAACAGGCCGCCTTTGCCGGTTTTTCTCTCTACTTAACCTATGCCCTTCCCGTTGTTGTCTTCAGTCAGCCTTCCTCAGAAAATCTCAAAATGTTTTTCTGTTACAGCTTCTTTTTTTTCTTTTTCATCATTGTCAGCCTGGTGCAGTGCAACGAGGAAACCCGGGCGAGAATACGAAAATTCAATCTCAGCATGAACCTCAGATCTCTGAACCAGGATCTGTTCTTTTATACCCACAACCTGGAAGATGAGGTTGTGAAACGGGTAAAAAAAATTGAAGAATCCGAACTGCGCTATAAAGAACTCTATGAAAACATTCTTGACCTCATTGTTCTGATCGACAGCGAGGCGAAAATCCTGCTGGCAAACCATCATTTTTACAGCACGATAGGCATGAATCCGAAAAGCATTATCGGAAAATCACTGCTCAACATAATTGATGATGACAGCCTGCCAGTGGTGACTGATGGCATGCTGCCAAAACTTTTCCGGGGTGAGGCTGTAAAAGATTTTCAGTTTATCATTATGGGGCAGGGAGAAAAACTGCTGGACTTCGAATGTAATGCCAGAAAAATTTTAAAGGAAGGCAAAGAGCTTGGATTTCAGCTTGTCATCAGAGACATCACTGAAAGAAAAAAAATGGAAAAGAAACTGCTGGAATCCTATCGCCTCGTCGACAAATCACGCACAACAGCTATCCTTGCCCTGGCAAAACTTGCCGAGTTCCGCGACCAAGACACAGGCAATCATCTGGAAAGAATCAGGGAGTTTTCCAAAATTCTTGCCACTGAACTGGTAAAACACCCAGCATATCAACATTACATCACTCCGGAATACATAGATGATATTTATCTCTCCTCTATCCTGCACGACATCGGCAAGGTCGGTATCCCTGACAATATTCTGCTCAAACCGGGAAAACTGACTCCGGAGGAATACGAGGTGATGAAGTGTCATTCCGTCTATGGTGGTGACGCATTATGTGAGAGCGAAAAACAGACCAAAGGCCAATCCTTTCTGACCATAGGCAAGCAGATTGCCTATTACCACCATGAGAAATGGGATGGATCCGGATATCCCAGCGGTCTGTCAGGGAAAGATATCCCTCTTTCCGCCCGCATCGTCGCCCTGGCCGATGCCTATGATGCGATAACCTCGAGAAGATGCTACAAATCCTCCATCAAGCATGAGCAGGCTAAAAACATCATACTAAAGGATTCCGGAATCCATTTCGATCCCGACGTTGCAGATGCCTTTCTTGCCAGAGAAAGTGAATTCCAGCAGGCCAGAGTAAGTAGCCTTGTTTCCTGATTGGTCAAATCAGGGAAAATCTTCAGGCGCATAATGCGCCAGCTTATCATGCCTTTTTATTCAAACACACGCCCCGCTTGAACTCGCTTCATTTCTTGCAAAACAACTCCCGCACCCAAAACAGGCGCAGAATAAGCCTATTTGTACATTCTTGATCGAATTCGCTTTACTTTTCAGCCGGCATGTTGCAAAGTCATATGTACAATATTTTAGTCCAAATGGAGCATTTTGATCCCGGAGGGCACATTATGATCGGAGGCTTTCCCGCTAATCGACGCAAAACCTATCGTTTTCCCTTTCGTTTGCCGTTCACCCTCTCCTTTGGTGAAAATGCCAGAGATTACCCTGCCACCAGCATCGACCTCAATCATTTAGGTTCGCAAATCTCCACCAATGCCGCCCTCTTTCCCGGGATGCAACTTCATCTGCGTCCCGAAAATTTTTCCGCAATGAAAGAAATTTCCGCTTCCGGAGAAGTCAAATGGATGCAGACAGGCCCCCATCTGAACCGGTATGGTATTTCCTTTCTGGAAGAAGTGAAATGGCTTGTTGCCCTTGACCAGGCCACACTTTCCGTCCCGAACCGAAACCAGTTTGATGAGCATACTGTTTCCGAATTTGTCCTCAACAGTATCAATGACGGCGTTTTCAGTGTTGATCGCAAATGGCGGATTACCTCATTTAATAAAGCAGCGGAAAATCTTACCGGCTGGGCTCGTCATGAAGTCATAGGCAGGAACTGCCGGGAAATCTTCCGCTCCAATGCATGCGACAACTGTGTCCTGGCGGAAAGTATCAAAACAGGGGAACCTATCGTCAACCGCTCACTTTTTATCACCACGGCGCAAGGGAAACGCATTCCCCTCAACATCAACACAACCCCCCTTAAGGACTCGGACGGCAACGTGGTGGGCGGCGTACAGGTTTTTCGAAACGTCTCAACAGCACAGGGCCGTGCTCTTATTCTGGACAGCATCGCTGACGGGGTTTTTACCGTTAACCGCCAGTGGCAGATCACCTCTTTCAACCGCGCCGCGGAAGAGATCACCGGCGTATCCGCCTCGGAAGCCATCGGCAAGCCCTGCAGTGATGTCTTCCAGGCCAGCATCTGCGGCGAGACATGCGCCATTGCCCACAGCATGTGCACAGGCAAACCCGAATCCAATCGGTCAATCACCATCAGGGGACCCGAAGGCAGGAGAGTGCCGGTGAGCATATGCGCCGCTCCGCTTATCGACAGTGAAGGCAATATTGTCGGAGGTGTGGAAAGCATTCGCGACCTCAGCATCATCACCTCCCTGCGTCAGCGATTGTCTCGTTTCCAGGTGGGCGACATCATCAGCAAAAGTCCGTCCGTTCGCCGCATTTTTGACATTCTGCCGGAAATTGCCCGCAGTGAAAGCAATGTCCTGATTCTCGGCGAGAGCGGTACGGGAAAGGAATTGATGGCCAAAGCCATTCATCAGAAAAGCGAACGCCGCAACCATCCTTTTATCGCGGTCAACTGCGGGGCACTGCCCGATACCCTGCTTGAGTCCGAATTGTTCGGTTATAAAGCCGGAGCTTTCACCGACGCCAAAAAGGACCGACCGGGAAGGTTTGCCGCCGCTGAAAAGGGAACACTGTTCCTAGATGAAATCGGTGACATCAATCTTGCCGTTCAGGTCAAGCTGCTGCGAGTTATTCAGTCAAGACAGTATGAACCGTTGGGATCATCTTCGCCGGTTGATGCCGATGTTCGCATTATTGCCGCCACCCACCGCGACCTGCTTGCTCTTATGGAGGGAGGGACATTCCGAGACGATCTGTATTACCGGCTTAATGTCGCCAAGCTGCTTATTCCTCCCCTGCGTGAACGCCGGGAAGACATACCGGTGCTGGTGGAGCATATTGTGGAGAAATTCAACAAGGAAAGAGGCAAGGATATCGCCGGAATCTCGGATGCCGCCATGGCGCTGCTGATGCGCCACGATTTTCCGGGCAATGTCAGGGAACTGCAGAATATCATTGAATACGCCTTTATTCTCTGCCAGGGGGGGATGATTCAGCCTGAACATCTGCCGGAACCTTTCAGGCCGAAAACAGAAGCAGAACCGCAGAAAACCAACCTGGATAGACCCATGTCAATGGAGGAAGCGGAACGATTTATTATCCACCAAGCTCTGCAACGAAATAAATGGAAGAAAATGGCAACCTGCCGCGAACTGCAGATATCAAAAGATACCCTGCGCCGTAAAATCTGCCAATTTAAAATTCAAGAGCCTAGGGAAGTGCTTTTTGTTGAGCAGTGAAAGTAGCCAATGAATTAAACTCGCCCTCATGTATTAAAAGGTCATCGACAAAATTAACAAGCTTTGCTTCGTCGATCCTGCCATATTCCAAGGTACGCAGTATAGGGTTTCCCGTTTTATTCACCACAAGAAACACATCATCCCCGCCTTCATCATTCTTAAAGCACAGCAAGCGATAATCCTTGTAATCAGCAATCTCACAGTAGCCCCCGTACCCTTTTTCCTGCGCGACACTCAGCACATCAGCAAAGGTCATCCGAGGATCAAGGTGATGGGTGAAAGGCGGCTTATACGCTGTGCAAGCGGCAAGAGAAAATGACAGGGCAAAAAAACAAATTCCCCTACAGGCTTTTATGCCAAGAAGATTTATGAGGTTTCCTATCCGATAATTCAAATTTGCATCCTCCACATCATCAATTTAGCACGAAACAATTTCAAGAAACAACAAATAACTTCCTGACATGGTCACACTGTTCTTCTTAAAGGAGAGCAGGTATTGATGTTTTTTAACGCAATTTTCAGCCTAAAACAGCGATTAATCAATTAAAATTATAACAGCCAAAAAAAGTTAACAATAACAGCAGGGAAATGAAAGAATTTCAATTTTAATTGAAAGCTTTTACGAATACCGTTGGTGATAATACTTTTTTTCGGTGGATTGAAGATGTGCATTGTTGCAATCAACAAGCGAACAGGACATCACTGAATGTCTCTCGATTAACGAGGTGCAATAATTACACAAAATTCTGGACATTACCACAAGATAGGCTTTATTGAAGGATAAATGCGGCAATCTTTCCGGTGCCTGAGATAAAGATGATTGCCGTCGCACGACTTCTCCAGGCGCGATTCTTGCTTAAAAACTAAAAATGATCTTTCTGTCTTCCCGCAGGTTTTAACTTCTGCCATTATTCTCACTATCCGTCACGCATATACAGGTTAACTAAATTGTTTTCAGGGGATCTATAAAATATTTCCCCAATTGCTTTTGTGAGGTCAGATGAACACCGATTTTCGCGAACGCTTTTGTAGTTATCGCCACAAGGCGATGTGCACTGCTGGTTGCATGTAATTAGCTGAATTTACACAAAAATATATTGCAAGGCACCCAAGGCTCCTTCTTGGTTTGTTATTCTTTGTGTCG
>JAHILF010000061.1 GCA_018897105.1 Pseudomonadota bacterium | reverse complement strand
TTTTATGCTTGTGCTACAGCTGAGAAGCGCAGTGGCTCGAACGCCTTGATAGGTGTAGCCTTAAGGCGGAACCTGTCAAGGTGTTCGAGTTTACTCAACAGCGGCGATAAGCTCGTCCGCGTCAGCGGGCGAGCTTATCGCAAGGCTTACCTCATTTTCTGCCCTGCAAATCGCGCAGGCAAACCAAAAAACAAAGGCACAGGACGTGCAAGATGCCTCAACGCAACTTGAATCTGTGCAAAAGGATGCGTTGAGGGTTGCCGCTGAATTTGCTACGTGCCAGGGGCAATACTCTTGGCCAGCTGATATCCCGTTGCCAGCCAAGCCGGTTCCTGAGGATTTCACTCAATGGGCAACGTGGTTTGCAGGCACTCTGCCACTACCGGAACAGTGGAAAAAAGCCGAGACCGCCCGTCAGGACAAGAAGCAATTTATCAACACCCTCAAAAGAGCGCTTGGCACATACAAGGATAATTTTTTAGCACAGAAGGAACTTGATGTCTTATTGCCTAGGATCAAAAGGGCATTAGAAATCGCCGAAGAAGAGCGCCGTCGATTTACAGATGCGACTCTTGGTAAAATTGCATCTGAAGTTGGGCGGTTGTATGAGATCGTTCACCCTGGCGAGGGACTGAATAAGATCAGCCTTGAACTCGACTCAAAAAAGCGAGCCTCATTGGAGATTGGTGCAAGTTTTTGTGGGCAATCAGGCACTCCGCCCCAGGCTTATTTCAGTGACTCGCATTTAGATACATTAGGGCTCTGTATTTTTCTTGCCCTTGCTGCGATGGACAAACCGGGCGAAACTATCCTGGTCCTTGATGATATTCTTGCCAGCATCGATGAGCCACATGTTGAGCGACTTATCGAGATGCTCTATGATGAGGCTGCACAGTTCCGCCATTGCCTCATTACAACCCATTATCGACCATGGAAGCAGAAGCTGCGCTGGGGCTGGTTACGCAACGGTCAATGTCAATTTGTCGAACTTACCAAATGGACTGAGGCAAACGGGATAGCGTTGATTAGAAGCACTCCCGACATTGAACGACTCAGGCTGCTCGTCGCAGAAACTCCACCAGACCCGCAGCTGGTATGTGCTAAAGCTGGATTTATTCTTGAATTTGCTCTCAATTTTCTGACACAACACTATGAATGTTCCGTTCCTCTCCGGCCGGGCGGACTGTACACAATCGGTGATTTATTACCGGCGGTTGATAAAAAACTTCGCCAAGCCCTGAAGGTTGAGGTGCTCAAGGGAATCGATGCTGACGGAATTGCTGTTTATGAGAGCATCGCTCTGGCCCCATATCTTGATGAGTTGACGAGAATTGCCCAGGCAAGAAATGTGTTTGGCTGTCATTTCAACGCGCTGTCCTTTGAATTGCTTGATGCCGATGCCTTGGGTTTCGGGCAGCAGGTTCTTGAACTCTTGAATATTCTTACCGATGAACAAGTGGGCTGGCCAAGAAATGGAAAATCTGGTAGTTACTGGGCCACAATCGGCGAAACGCGCCGTCTCCACCCTTTTAAAAAACCGAGTTGAAAATATGGCCATAAGAAAACAAAAACTCGAACTGACCTGGATCGGCAAGGAGGAGCGGCCGAGGTTGGAGCCACGCATCCTGCTGGAGGACCAGGAACTATCCTACCATGCCACACATCGGGTGACGGAGAAGGATATTTTTGATAACCGGCTGATTTTCGGCGACAATCTGCTGGCCTTGAAGGCCTTGGAGCAGGAGTTCGCGGGGAGAGTGAAATGTTCATATATCGACCCACCATTCAATACACAGCAGGCTTTTGAACACTATGATGATGGGTTGGAGCACTCTATTTGGCTTGGTTTGATACGTGATCGGCTAGAAATTATTAGAAGACTTTTGGCTGATGATGGGACGTTGTTCATTCATATTGACGATAATGAGCTTGCCTATCTCATTGTCCTTCTCGATGAGATTTTTGGCAGAGTGAATCGCATTTCTATTATCTCCTTCAAACAAGGTTCAGCTACTGGCCATAAAGCGATAAACCCCGGAGTGGTAAGCACTTCGAACTTTGTCGTGATTTACGCCAAAAACAAGAGTAATTGGACACCAAATCGAGTTTTTACGGCCAGAGCCGAACGCGATAAGCGATACGGCCAGTTTATTGAAAATTATGAAGATCCTTACCCAAACTGGCGTTTCATGTCGTTAGCAAAGGCCTTTGCCGGAAGTTTACGCTTGCCGGAACGTAGTCTCAAGAAGGCTTTGGGGACTGAATATGAAGAAAAATTGACCCAATTCGTAGTCAACAATGCAAGTCATGTAATTCAGTTAGCCCGTCCAAATTATTCTGCTGTTAGTGCGGCAGCAAGAGCGCTGATTGATGCTTCTCTTGCAAATCGCAATGAAGTCATGCGGTTGGAACGCGAAGGATATTCTGATATGTATTTTGTGGGGGGGCAGCGGATACTTTTTTATGCAGGCAAGCTAAAATTAGTGGATGGTCAATACGTTTCCGGGGAACCTTTAACTAGCATTTGGGACGATATCCTTTCAAATAACCTTCACAACGAGGGTGGAGTAGCTTTCCCGAAGGGCAAAAAACCCGAGGCTCTGATCAAAAGGTGTTTGGATCTTGTAACCAATCCAGACGATCTGGTCCTCGATTCCTTTGCTGGTTCCGGCACCACCGGCGCCGTGGCCCACAAAATGGGCCGGCGCTGGATCATGGTGGAGCTGGGCGAGCACTGCCACACCCATATCATCCCACGCCTGAAAAAGGTCATCGATGGCGAAGACCCCGGCGGTATCTCTAAAGCAGTAAACTGGAAAGGCGGTGGCGGCTTCCGTTACTACCGCCTCGCCCCGTCGCTCTTGGAAAAAGATCGCTGGGGCAACTGGGTGATCAACAAAACTTACAACGGAGCCATGCTAGCCGAGGCCCTCTGTAAACTGGAAGGCTTCACCTATGCGCCGTCGGATACCATTTACTGGCAGCACGGACGCTCAACAGAACAGGATTTTATCTATGTGACCACCGCAAGCCTCACCCACGAACAGTTGCAGGAACTTGCTGGCGAAGTTGGACCGTATCGGACGCTGCTGGTCCTCTGCACCGCCTTTCGGGGCCGGGGCGACTATGCCAATCTCACGGTCAAGAAGATCCCCAGGCAGGTCCTCTCCCGCTGCGAATGGGGCCATGACGACTACAGCCTCAAAGTCGAGAACCTGCCGCAGAAACCGGCGGAACCGATCCAGCTTCCCCTGTTCGGCGAGGAGACGCCATGACCGCAAAAAATTCACCGATCCAACATAATGATGTGCTCCTCCACGACCTCCGCGGTCTGATCGAGGAGACCCGTTCCACGGTCGCCACCACGGTCAACGCCGCCCTGACCATGCTATACTGGCAGATCGGTAAACGCATCAACGAAGAGATCCTCAAGGGGGACAGGGCTGGGTACGGCGAGCAGATTGTCTCTACACTGTCACGACAATTGGTTGTTGATTATGGGAACGGCTTTAATGTCAAGAATTTGCACAGGATGATCCAGTTTGCCGAAGTCTTTCATGATGAGCAGATTGTCGTGACACTGTTACGACAATTGAGCTGGAGTCATTTTCTGTCGTTGATTCCGCTCAAAGACCGTCTGCAACGTGACTTCTATGCCGAGATGTGCCGGTTGGAACGTTGGAGTGTTCGTACCCTGCGGAAGAAAATCGACTCAATGCTTTTCGAGCGCACGGCCCTGTCCAAAAAGCCCGACGAGCTGATCCGCCTGGAACTAGACGATCTGCGTAGCGAAGACCGACTTACTCCTGATCTCGTCTTCCGCGATCCTTATTTTCTCGATTTTCTCGGCCTCAAAGATCGGTATCTGGAAAAAGATCTGGAAGACGCCATCCTGCGAGAACTGGAACAATTTCTCCTCGAGCTTGGTGCTGGTTTTTCGTTCGTTGCCCGCCAGAAGCGCATCCAGGTGGACAACGACGATTACTATCTCGACCTGCTTTTCTTTCATCGAAAACTGAAACGGCTGGTTGCTATCGAACTTAAACTCGGCCAGTTCAAACCAGCCGACAAGGGCCAGATGGAACTCTATCTGCGCTGGCTGGATAAATACGAACGGCAGGCAGGGGAAGAGCCGCCCATCGGTCTCATTCTCTGCGCCGGAAAGAAACATGAGACCGTGGAGTTGCTGGAGCTTGAGAAAAGTTCTATCCGAGTTGCGGAGTATCTGACCGAGTTGCCATCGCGGGAGGTTCTGGAGCAGGAACTCCATAAGGCCCTAGCCCTGGCAAGGCAACGATTTGCTCTGCCAGATAATCAGATTAAGGAGATTGAGCAATGAACCGCCATGTCAACGCCATCTCAGGACGTTTGTCGCTTCGGCCACCACAGCGGACATCTCTGGAAATTCTGCATCGTATCACCGAGATTTCTCCTCCCGGCAAGGGGGCGGATGGCGCAGCCATCTTGGAGATGATCCGCAACGAGTTCCCGTCGGTCACTGATTTCGAACGCGAGTTTCCGTCCCTCTGCTTTGCGCTCGCCACCGGCGTCGGCAAGACCCGACTGATGGGGGCCTTTGTCAGCTACCTGCATCTGGCACATGGCATCAACAACTTCTTCGTGCTGGCGCCTAATCTTACCATCTACACCAAGCTGATCGCAGACTTCACCCCGAATACGCCAAAATACGTGTTTAAAGGCATAGCCGAGTTCGCCACCGAGCCACCCACAGTGATCACAGGTGACACCTATGAGAGCGGGGTTGGGGTGCGATCCGGCTGGCTGCCAATGCCAGGCATGCATGGCAGCGTCCACATCAACATATTCAATATCTCCAAGATCAACTCCGAGGTGCGGGGCGGGAAATCCCCTCGCATCAAACGGCTGTCTGAGTACATCGGCGAGAGTTACTTCGATTACCTGGCCGGGTTGCCGGACCTGGTGTTGCTGATGGATGAATCGCACCGCTACCGGGCCAGTGCCGGGGTGCGGGCCATTAATGAACTTAAACCCGTCCTCGGACTGGAACTGACTGCCACGCCATTTGTGGAGACCAGCAAAGGGCCGGTGCCATTCAAGAACGTCATCTACGACTATGCCTTGGGCCGCGCCATGGCCGATGGTTTTGTCAAGGAGCCGGCTGTGGTGACACGCAAGGACTTCAATCCGGCCGGGATGTCGCAGGAGGCAATCGAGCGGCTGAAACTGGAAGATGGCGTGCGGCTGCACGAAAGCGTCAAGGTGGAACTGGAAACCTTTGCCCGGGAGACCGACAACCCCATTGTCAAGCCTTTCCTGTTGGTCATCGCCCGTGATACGACCCATGCCGGGCAGTTACTCGCCTTAATTCAGTCCGAGGCCTTCTTTATCGGCCATTACCGGGACAAGGTCATCCAGGTTGATTCCAGCCGAACCGGCAAGGACGAGGAAGAGATGATCGAACGGCTGCTCAAGGTGGAGGCCACTTCCGAACCGACAGAGATCGTCATCCACGTCAATATGCTGAAAGAGGGCTGGGACGTGACCAATCTCTATACCATCGTCCCGCTGCGGGCCGCCAACGCCCGCATCCTCATCGAGCAATCCATCGGCCGAGGGTTACGGCTGCCCTATGGCAAACGCACCGGCAACATGGTGGTGGATCGCTTGAACATTGTCGCCCATGATAAGTTCCAGGAAATCATCGATGAAGCCAATCGCCCTGGTTCTGCCATCCACTTGCAGGCGCTGGTGCTTGATGGGGAGGAGCTGGCAAAAAAGACCGTTACAGTGGTGTCGCAGTCGCTTCTGGCCAACAAACTGGGGCTGAAACCTGACAATGTTACCAGCAGCACGACGGTGGCCGGCGGCGATGAAGCACCGCATTTTACTAGCCCTAAGGAACAAGAAATCGCCAGGGTGGCTTGGGAGGTAATCAAAAAATACGAAAACCAGCCGCAAACGCTGCCAACTCTCGCGCATCTCAAGAATCCTGATATTCAGGCTGCCATAGTCAAGGCGGTTGAAGAACGGCAACCGGCGCAACGAATCTTGGAGGGGTTTGCCGAAAAACCGGATATTGCCATGGTAGTGGCCAAAACAGCGGAACTGATCGTTGCACAGACAATCGATATTCCGCGTATCCTGGTAGTACCGAAGGGTGAGGTCAAGTCCGGGTTCAAAGCGTTCACTCTCAACCTGGAGGCATTGAAGTACCAGGCGGTATCTGATGAACTATGGATTCAGCATCTGCGCACCGACCACCGTGAAGTACTGGCAATGGGAAAAGGCGGCATCGAGGAAGAACGGTTGGAGGACTATGTGGTCAGTGGGCTGATCGACTTCAACGACATCTCCTATGATGATCATGCCGATCTGCTCTACGACCTGGCCGCCCAGACGGTGCGCCATTTCCAGGGCTATCTTTCCGAAGAAGACGTCGGAAAAGTGCTGCGTTGTCATCAGCGAGAGATTGCCAGATTTATCCATGCCCAGATGCAGGACCATTTCTGGGAAGACAAGGGTGAATTGGAAGTAAAAGTGAGCTGCGGGTTCACCGACCTTAGGCAAAGCGCCTATGCCCATCTTGCCGCCGAACCCACCGCTGATTATCGGGTTTCCCCGGCCGACAAAAGCAATATGTCGAAGTATCTGTTCGGCGGCTTTACCCGATGTCTCTTCCCGACCCAAAAATTCGACTCTGAGGCGGAGCGCAGGCTGGCGGTGATTCTCGAACGTGATGCGCTGAAATGGTTCAAGCCGGCCAGGGGTCAATTTCAGATTTATTACCGTCAGGGCACAACCCCCTTGGAGTATCAGCCCGATTTCGTGGCTGAGACCGACGACACCATTTACATGCTTGAACCCAAGGCCAGTAACCAGATGAATGATCCTGTGGTGCTGGCGAAAAAGGAGTCTGCTCTTAAATGGTGTGTTAATGCCTCGAACTATGCTGCCAGCAACGGAGGCAAGCCGTGGCGGTATGTGCTGATGCCACATGATGAGATTGCCGTGAACATGACTCTGGAGGTTTTGGCCAAGCGCTTTACTGGGTGAAGGTTGTAAGACAATAATAGGAATCTTGGAAATATTATCTTCCTTATACGCCCCGAAATTTGAAACAAAATAGCGGACTCCAAAAAAGAAAATGCAATCACCGCCCTGGGGAGCTGGCCGCCGATCTGAGCGGCGCTGCCCTCGATGCCGGGAAATCTGATTGCAGAATTATCAGGTCTGGAGCAGCCAGGGCGATCAAAATGCAATCAAAAAGTTGATTGCCGGCGACCTGGCCAGCCCCTGTTTGATTGCATGAGCTGCCCTTACCTTTCTCAGGATAATCTCATGTTGACCATCCTGTCGTAATCTTAGGATTGCCAGTGAATCTCTTCTCCTATGATGCTTCCCGTGAAGTCTTGGACATAACAGTAGTTATGTTGCCATTGGCAACATTAAGACCAAAAGCAACATTGCAAGGATTGGGTTCACAGCAAAGAGATAAGCGCATTTTTCAACTCTACGGTTGAGGCTATGTAACAATCTCAAATTGAGATCCCAGGGAAAATAATTTCATTCTTTAACCCAATCAATCTGAAATTAAATAATATCATCCATGATGGTTCCTATTAATCACAATAAGCTGATGATGACAAATTAGCCTAAAAAATTTGTGTTTTTGGTTTAAAACTTCCCATATAAGGGAAGTTGTCACCTAAAAACCATTTATCCCAACGCGAAAATATGTTGACTTTAAAAAAATGCATAATTAAAGTATAAAAAGATTTTGCAACGATAAAGGCAAACCCGAAGTGATTCGGGGACGCAAAGCCACGGGCCAGTTCGCTGGTAGCCGGGTTACCGAATGATGGGAAAATCAAGTTTTTTCAACAGCCTATCTTCGCTCGAAGATAGGCTGTTTTTTTTGGGTTGGACGCTGTCTGTCTTTTTATGTAAAATTTCAAGGTAAATTTTTTTTAACATAGAAGGAGGAGAATTCCATGCGCTATTTATTCCTGGGATTACTGTTGGGGATGATGCTTGTCTTAGCAATACAAGGCCCTATGGTTGCCAATGCCGAAACTGTGCTTTGGGGTCCAGCTGATTATACAACAAACCAAGCGGGGCATTCTCCTCCATGGCAAAGCTTTACAGCCCCAGAGCCTGGAGAAGGTATTCTGAGATTGGAGAAGGCAACTCCGGATAAAAAAATCCAAGCTGGGCACATTCGCCTGAATGATGAACAATTTGCCCTTACAACATTTCTGCGTGGGGAAAATACAACGATTGACATCCCAGTCCAATTGGCCAAAAACAACAGTTTTATGATAGTCTTAGGTGGAAAGAAAGAGGCGCATCTTCGACTGACAATTGTTGGTAATTACGGACCAGAGATTAATTTTTATGCTCAACCGGTCACAATTCATGAAGGTGAATCCGCCACCTTGTTCTGGTCTTCCCAGGATGCTGATACAGTAACCATTTCTCCGGAATTAGGCTCGGCGTCATTAAATGATTCAGTAACAGTAAGACCGGCCAGAACCACGACATACACCCTGTTGGCCAGTAATAGTAACGGCTCCTCTGAAGCCAAGGTCGTTGTCACTGTTCTTCCCAAGCCGCCTGGTATTACTTTCAGCGCTGACCCTGCAGAAATAACTAAAAATGAATCCTCCACTCTTTCCTGGCAGGTGGAAAACGCCGATTCCATAACCATTGATAATGGTATCGGCTCGGTGGACGCAGTAGGATCAACATTCGTATCACCAACTGCAAGTAGCACGTATACAATTACGGCCATTAATGCGGGTGGAACAAGCCATTCCTCGGTTACTGTGGCGGTGGTGCCTTTAAAAGTCACCATTTTGGAGCCCGCAAATCTGGCCACCATTCCCGGAAATGTCTCGGTCCATGGCCGACTGGATACCGAAGCCACCTATATAAATGCCTCTGTAAATGGCGAAAGGGCTGTGGTCCAGGGCAAAGAATTTTTTATCAATAAGCTGGGGCTACCCGCCGGAGATAACGAAATTACTGTTCAGGCAGCAGACCCGAATGGCAACCAGGCAACAGCGGTTATTGAAGTCTTTGTTGAAGAAACTGAGCCTGAGATAGCTCTGGCTATTGATGACCCCATAGGTATGGCCCCGTTCAGAACCGTCTTGAAGGCCACTCTGAATTTTGGCGAAATTGCCGCTGATTCAGCCATAGTTTTCTGTGACGGTTCCGGGGAGGTCGAGAATATCAAAAAAAGCGACACCGAGTTTGCCCTCACTTTTACGACGCCGGGACTTTACACCCTCACCTACACTGTGACCGACAGTGCAGGCTCAAACCATGCCGCCCAGGTCCGGGTTGCCGTAAAAGCCGCTTTCACACAGGACGATATGCTGGATATGCAGGCTGATGTTAAAAGCCTAGAAAATATCTATAGCAGTCAGCTAGGAAACATGGACATTGAAACCGTTCGACAGCAGATTCTTGCTGCAGCCCGCGCCAACCCGGATTTCTCCTCAGTCGCCCTATCATCTGGAGCCCTTTGCCTTGTCTATAAGGATCTGATACCCATTATCCTTGATTTGCCAGACCCGAATGGTCCTGCCACCGACGGTTCTTCGGCTTCCCGCAAACCAAAAGAAATAAAGGTATTGAAATGAAATATTTTCCGCCAGCTTTTTTACTTGCAGCCGTTAACTATGGCAGCACAACATCTAAATTGAGGGGTATCGACATGAAGACGAATATTATTCTTTTGGCGGTCTTAATCTTCACTGGAGCAGTGAGCAGCGTGTCGGCATTTGACCAAAAAGATTTGGAAAAACTGTTGGCCACGGGACATTGTTTTAAATGCGACCTGAAAGGCATTGATCTGCGGGGGAAATTGCATGTGCCAGAAAATTCAGAAGAAATAGATATAGTAAAATCAGATTTGACCAATGCGAATCTGCACGGGCTGAGTATGCCAGGGATTAAGGCTTGGGAAACGATACTGACCAATACAGATCTGAGTGAAACGGATCTCCAACATGCACATTTCTATAGGGCGAACCTTTCCGGTGCGAATCTTTCCGGCGCCAATTTGAAGCGTATTTATGCAATTGAAGCTGATCTATCCGGCGCCGATCTCACCGGCGCTAATCTCAATCGAGCGAAATTAAAGAATGCCAATCTGACCGGTGCGAATCTTTCCGGCGCCAATTTGACCAAGGCTTTCATGGAAGGGGCCAACCTGCAGGACGCCAATCTTGAGGGGGCAATTTTTGATCAGGCTGAACTGTGGAATGCCAATCTGCAAGGCGCCAACAAGGAAAAGGCTGATATGAGCAAGGCCATATTCAACAAGGTCCTCCACCTGGATAACGAATAATCACCAAAGTACCTGTCTGATAAAGTTCCCTAAGGAGAATTCTCCATGAAAATATCTTTCCGCTCTCTCTGCCTGGTTCTCTTCTTGCTGTTGATCTGCCAAAATGGTATTGGCGCTGATTATACATATCCCGGCAACAAAAAGGTTTTGGTCTATTCTCCTGGGTATGCTTATTGGGAGATGGATGAGCTTGCACGCTATGCTGAAACGTATTTCAAGCCAGCAGATACCAAGTTCTGGGATCCTAGCCTCTTTAGATGTCAAAAGTGACCCTGACGCGTCCCTGGAGATGGTGAAGTCGTTCGGCGATTACGGCACCGTCATCATTCATACCCATGGTTGGTACTGGATGGACATCCTGCCGGAGGCGTGGAAACGTCCCGGTTTCAGAACCGGCACAGTGGTTGACTGGGACCAGATGTTTTCTCATCTTTCAGACCTGATAAATTTCAGAATAGCCATCAGCAAAGGGGCGTTAGAAACCAATGACGACGGCGATGAGGGGTATCATTTCGTGGTCTTCCCTTCTTTTATAGAAAAATATGTGGGCAGTTTACCGGGCACCTTTTTTTATTTAGGATACTGTCATAGCCTGCAGAACGACAAAATGTGGGATGTGCTGAAAAATAAAGGGGCCAAAGTAGCTTTCGGGTTTAGTGACGAGGTTCAAACGGAACATGATGTGGCGATGTTTGCAGCTTTGATGCAGGATGCCATGCTGCCGAACGAGGACTCGGAACGAAACCGTCCGCTGACAGCGCAGGAAGCATACAATAACATCCCTGAGCCTGATAAAGTTGACACGGGGCACAAAAACGCCCGATTTGAAATGCGGACCGATGGGGCGGAAGGAGAAAATTTTATCTTTTTGGAAAATCATTATCTGACCATTACTGCCGGAGACTATATTCTTGTTTGGGATGTTAATAGCAACAGCATGGCAACGGACGTGGAACATAATGATGGCAGCATTGCTCACTTTCCTGTCCCAAAGGCGTCTATTTCTAATTGGCTTTCGCAACGAACCGAAATATCATCTCAGCCTCTGTATAGCATGAACCCGTGGGGGCGAAATGAAAAAATTTTTAATCAAGAACTTACTTGTTGGGATGACGTGGATCCCAGTGTAGAATTCTATAATCCGGGCGCAACTGGGGACTCCTGTACTATCAGGGCCGCAGATGGAAGCGAGGCATGGTATAACTTTTTGGAGTCCTATACCTGGTACTATTTTGGTACAGGAACTTCCAGAGCAAGATCGAGTGATTTTTCATTCGGGTACAACTGGAGCATTCCATATTGGTACAAATATGGCGTGAAATTAGGATCAAAAAAGATTTCTACTAACAACATCGATACAGAAGACAGATATTTTCAGGTTGCAAAGACACGGCATGATAATCTCTCCGGGCGACAGTTGGATCCTGAATATGGATTCTGTTTGGTTGGTAGCCCCCCAGATTTTTTTAACCGGTTGATTAGTGATACATTTAACTTGAACGATCCTTTTGGATTCAACCAGGAAATAACACTTAACAGTACATACTATGCTTATGTAGAATCCAATAAAAGCAGCTGCCGTGAGCCTATGCTTGAGGAAGTCCGCAAAAATGAAATAGACGGCAGCTATAATCTGGCAGGCATATATACGGATAAGCTTATTGCTCAAGTCAGGGCAATAAAAATATCTACATCAGCTCTCTATTGTTATAAGGATGCTAATAATTTTGGCACTAATGTATTGTGGGCTGAAATTTATTCATTAAACTTTTGCGAGCCTGAGTTAGTATCGGTAGAGTCGCAACCTATTGATATTTTTGCAACTGTTGGAGAGTTTGATGACACAGTTAATGTTGATCCTTTTACTCTCTCGAAAAATGGTCAGCTGGAAACAGAGATAGCCAAATTGTTAGATAAATCAAAATCCGATCAGGTGTCTCTAAAGTTTCTTAAATAATAAAAAGTCATGACCCCAGCAAGGGAGGAGTGCGGCGAAAACTGTTTTTGGATCATCACCGAGGCAGACCGTAGCGTAACCACCTTTTTTTTGCCGTATAAACACTAAACCGCCTGCCTCGCTCGAGGTTCTCGCATTGGGTGGGCTCCCTTTTACCATAACAGTTGGCCCTCGCTGTGTTTCTGAACCTACCAGGGGGAGATAGCGACTGCAGTTGCGAGAGCCCTGTTTTGCTTCAGTCGAAATCGGAAAATTCCTACAGTTGAGTTAACGAGTTAATAAAACCTTGCTGATGGGAATTCCACCAATGTCCTTTTTTTGTTTCAGGCAGCTTTTTGTTGCTGCCTTTTTATGCGGCGAGCCTCACGTGCTGCCTCAAGTTTTTCATCCCGTTCTCTGAAAATTTGTTTGTCTCGACCTTCGAGCTTGTCTATTGGAGCAATGTACCCGATGGCGCTGTTTAACCTGACATTGTTGTACTGATGAATATATTTACCAACGACTTCACGGGCATCATCTAAAGAAAGGAGAACACCTGGGCGAATACATTCGCTTTTTATCGTTCGGTGCCAGCGTTCTATCTTACCGTTGCTCTGAGGATAATAAGGAGATGTCCGAACATGCTTCATGCCGGCAATCCGGATGAATTCCTTGAAATCCTGCTATAAACTGCGGCCCGTTATCGGAAATAATCCTTGGCTTTACTCCCGGAAACATCTCCTGTGCCCTTTGGAGTATAATTTCAATAGCTGCTTCGGTCATTGATTCCCTGATCTCCCAGTGGACAATATACCGACTACAGCCGTCCAAGACACTGCAGAGATAATAGAAAGTCCCACAGATGTTCAGGTACGAAACGTCAATATGCCAATGGGCATGAGGCCGGAGCGGTTGAGTGAATCCAGTTCCTTTTTTGGAAGGCTTCGTTGACCAGCGTTGGAGCAGTCCCGCCCTTTTTAGAACCCTATACACAGAGCTCGGTGAAACGGCTACTATATCGTGGTCAAGCATCATAAATGTCAAACGCCGGTAGCCTTCCAGAGGGTGATCATGGTGGTATTTCATGATCTCTTCAATCTCCCACTTTTCAAGCCAGAAATCTCGTGGGATTTTTGCATTATGTTCATTGGCTTTGCCATAGCGGTTTTGCCAATTACCATATTTACCGGCAGAAAGCCCCATCCACCCTCGATAACGGTACGCTGGAATTTCTGTCCGTTCAACCCAATATTTTACAAAATCAACGATGCAATCACGTGTATCATGGGGAACCCAGCTTCCTTTTAGAGTTCCCCAAGACTTTTTTTTAGTTTGACATGTTCCTCCATGAGTTCAGAAAGAACCTCGTTTTTTGTTTGAATTTTCTTCTCTAATGCCTGTATTTGTTGCTCTTTTCTTTTTTCTTGAAGAGATTTTGAATTATTAAAGGCTGCCGCTCCATTTTCGAAAAACTCTTTCTGCCACCGATAAAAAACCGTCGGTTGCAGATTATATTGATCACAGATATCCGAAACCGGGATCTTGTCAACCAAGTGGCGTTTGAGTACGGTTACTTTTTCTTCCGCTGTGTAATTGTGCCGTTTCTTTTTCATTGAATTCTCCTTTGTCTGAGTATGCTAACTCAAACAGAAGAAAATTCCTATTCACGCTGAACCAAGACAAGCCCGCGTTATCGCGCAAGCGGTCCTAATCTGGTGGTGTCTGTCAAACAGCATTGAAAATTGCCACCCTGTGATCAACGACAATTATTTTTTCCGTTCCCGTTGCCTCAATTTGAAATATTTCCATCGGCAATATTTACCGTTCCAGCAAGACAGCAAGTTAACCTTCTTCCTGTTGTGTTAAAGCTCATGGGTAATGACAATCATTAATATTGCCATTTCAAAGATCTAGCTCGATCACCATCGCGTAAACTTAGGATTTCTACTATTAGTGTCAAATTTGATTAAGCCTACTATCCTAAAGTGCCCGTGGAGCCTTCTCACCCACTTTCGCACTTCCATTACCCACCCGAATCATCTTGAATCAATTTCCCGGAAACGAAGCCTTCACCACCGGCAGTTGATCCCATTTGGTTGTGTACGCTCTGGAAAGATGATCCCGCCTGAAGGTCCAGGACTTTTTAAAACCTGATACAGCGTATCGCACCGTGTTTGCGCCCCACTTCCGGTTAATGCGGTCCAGGGCGCTCATCAGATCCTTGTCGCTTTTTACCGGGGCAAAGAGACTACGCTGCCGGCATGACGCGGGCATGATCTCCGCCAGCATGACGCCTGCCTTCTGAAAGTCATATCCCGGCCGGTAGAGTTCCTTGAGCCCCTTGAGCGCATGTTTGATCAAGACGGCGGTGGAAGCCGTTGGTTCCGGCAACGTGACCATAATGCTTTTCGAGTATTGCGGTTTTTCCGGCTTAAAAATGTTGGTGGCAAGAAAAACATGGAGGGAATTGGCAATTGACTGCTGGGAACGGAGCTTTTCGGCGGCCCTTGAAACGTATGTGGCGACTGCTTCCTGCAGTTCTGCCAGGGATGTTACCGGGCGGCCGAAGGACTTTGAGGTAATGATCCCCTTTTTTGCGGCCGGAGCGTCCTCAATAGGAATGCATGGTATGCCGCGAAGCTCCCAGACCGTGCGCAGGCCCATGACGGTCAGCTGCTTTCTGATCCAGTTGTCGTTGGCGTATTTCAGATCCCTGGCGGAAAAGATGCCCCGGCTGTTCAGCTTTTTGCTGTATTGCCGGCCGATGCCCCACACATCACCAACTTCTATCCGTGCCAGGATTTCATCCATATCGCCCTGGGCGGTCAGATTAAAGACCCCTTGATAGTGGGCGTTCTTCTTTGCCACCCGGTTGGCGAGCTTGGCAAGGGTCTTGGTAGGGGCAAACCCGATGGAAACGGGGATGCCGGTCCATTGCTTGACCATATTCCGGATGTTGTGGCCATGTTCAGTCAAATCAAAGGTTTTACCTGCCGGCAGCGATATAAACGCCTCGTCAATCGAATAGATCTCAACCTCGGGTTCAAGGTGCTGCAGAACACTCATGACGCGATGGGACATGTCACCGTACAGGGTGTAATTCGATGAAAAGACCTTAACCTTCTTTTTCTTCAGGAAAGGCTCGATCTTGAAATAGGGCTCCCCCATCTTGATACCCAGCGCCTTTGCCTCGTTTGACCGGGCAATGATGTTGCCGTCATTGTTTGACAGCACAACAATGGGCTTCTCCCACAGATCGGGACGGAACAGCCGCTCACAGGAGGGTCGGGTAGCCGGGCACGGTTGCCCGCGCCCAGCCCCCTAAGAACCGTGCATGCGTCTTTCGGCGCACACGGCTCAAGCCTCTCAAAGGCATCTTTCGACACCCGGTTACACAACCGCGTTTTTGGCGTAATAC
>JAHILF010000060.1 GCA_018897105.1 Pseudomonadota bacterium | reverse complement strand
GAGAATCGCGGTGCTGACTTCGTCAAGTACCTTGTCCCGGCGCTTTGCGCCAGAACAAGGTACTTGACCGGACACCGCGTACCACACAATCAAGCTACGCTTGCTTGCGCGGCACACGGCGCCGGTCAGCACCGCGATTGGCTTCTATAAGAAATGACCATTAAAAAAAGAGAAAATATTCCAGTTACTGCTGACGTATCTTTAAAAACCGACATGGTTTTGATGAGATATCTTGATTTAGCAAAATTTGTTGACCTCATTAGTACTAAAACCCTATACGTTGCCTCGGCTGTTGAGTTTGAAGATAGTCTTGAAGGAACACTTCCTGAACAAATCAGAGAAATGTATGAACAAGATCCTGATGTCATCAAACACCTAGGGCCAAAACCAATATTAGAAAGAGAGCAAGAGAATAGAATTAAAAATAATGTGAGTTGCTGGACCAAAGGCCCAAAAGATAATATGGCCTTGTGGAAAATCTATGGGGCATCAAAACAAGCCATTGCGATAATCACTACACTGGGGAAATTAATCCAGTCAACTCTTCTTTGGAGTGGTGTAACCAGTGTAACATTTAAAGAAGTAAAATACATAGATCACTCAGGTGGATTGCCTGACGGTATCTATACATTAAGCTATGATACTTTTGGTCTCAAACATGAAGCATATGAATTTGAAAAAGAAGTAAGAATGGTAGTCACTAGAAGTTCTCTTAAGCAACCATCACTATTACGACTAAAAATTAAACCAAATGATATCATCGAAAAAATTATTATATCACCAGAGGCAGGTGAGTGGTTCTTTGATTTAATAAAAAGTGTATCAAGAAAATATCGCATTACTGCACCAGTTCAATATTCAAAATTGACTAAACTAATCAATAAATCAAAAATGAAAAATTAAGCCAACAAAACGTTGCACTGGAAATATTTTCCGCTGCGCTCCAAAGTTTCCAGGGAACTCCACGTTCATGGCGACTGCGTCGCCATGAATCGCGGTGCTGACTTCTTCACCGCGATTGGCCCTGAATTCTCACTCCACGGTGGATTGAGAAACAATCTGGATGCACAGATAGGAACGTGCCATATTCGGAAACTTATTGTATATATTCACAATATCCTGGGCGAGATGGAGTTGGTTCGGCACCGCAGACGGAATTATCATCGGATGTAAAAGGAAATAAATAATGAAAATTACCCGGTTGGATGTAGAGGGTTTCCGCTCTCTCCGAAACGTAAGCTGGTTCCCTGGTGATCTCAATGTGATTATCGGTCCTAACGGGACTGGCAAATCAAATTTATTGCGATTAATGGAATTAATTTCCGTATCCGCACAGGGTAAACTCGGCAAGTATATTCAATCGTTGGGTGGAATGGATCCTATTGTTTGGGATGGTAATGCAACTTCCATAAAGTTTGTCCTTGAATCAATCCCTGAGGGTGGAGAGCTGGGTCCTGAACATTACGAACTTGAACTGGCAAGGCTCGGGGCTGGAAGTTCGTATAAAGTTGAAAAGGAACTTTTGATCAACTCCCATAAATTAAGGAGAAATATTGAAAGAAAACCTTTTAAATTTTTAGAAAGATTCTCAAAGACAGCTGTTATTTTTGATGAGACGGAGCACACCTTTACTACTCCTGAAGAGTTTATCTCAGAGGAGGAAAGCCTTCTTTCAATAACATCAGGACCATTTATCAACAATCATTACATTCCACCTTTTCAACGGGAATTGGCATCTATTGCTGTTTATCATGATCTGCATACCAATAAAGATGCTTCTGTTCGACAACCTGCTATTTCCCGCATGGAAAAGCGAGTTGATCCTGACGGACAAAATCTCATATCTGTTATGCATACGCTTTATACTGGTGATCGTGATTTCAAAAAAGATATTAATTCAGCCATGCGAGCAGCATTTGGAAATGATTTCGAAGAGTTAGTTTTTCCTCCTGCGTCTGACCAAAGAATCCAAATGAGGGTGCGGTGGAAATCACTAAAGCGTGAACAATCGGCGGCTGAGCTTTCAGATGGAACACTACGTTTTTTGTTTTTGTTAACGGTGCTGGCAAGCCCATCACCTGCTCCAATTATCGCAATCGATGAACCGGAAACAGGTCTACATCCATCAATGTTGCCCTTGGTTGCGGAGTATGCAGTTGACGCAGCCACTAGATCTCAGGTTATTCTGACGACTCATTCCCCGCAATTCTTGGATGCTTTCGTGGGAACCAGGCCTACAACTACTGTGGCAACGTGGGAAAATGGTGAAACCATATTAAAAACGCTCAAAGGCGAAAACCTTGACTATTGGCTAAAAGAATACTCTCTGGGGGCTCTTTTTAAATCAGGAGAATTGGAGCAAATAATATGAGATTTATTCTTTTTGTCGAAGGCTATATCGAGAATAAATCGTTACCGCAATTTTTGAAAAGATGGCTTGATCCAAGAATAAATGAACCTGTCGGAATTAGAACTATCCGCTTTGAAGGATGGCCTGAACTATTAAAAGACGCGCCTCTGAAAGCAAAAATGCATCTAAACGGGCCAGATCAAAAAGATATTATTGCCATTATTTCTCTATTAGATCTATACGGCCCGACCTTTTACCCCAACCATATTGAAAACTGCGATGATCGTTATGAATGGGGCAAAAAATACATTGAGGACAAGGTGAATCACCCCCGTTTTTTCCAATTTTTTGCAGTTCATGAAGTCGAAGCATGGCTTTTAAGTCAACCAGATATCTTTCCTGAGAAAGTCAAAAATGCATTTCCCCCCAAGATTCAAACTCCGGAATTGGTAAATTTCCATGAACCGCCGGCAAAATTATTGGGACGTCTCTATCCTTTGCATCTAAAAAGATCATATAAAAAGGTTGTGAACGGGAAAGAACTTTTCGACAAACTCGATCCGAATATCGCATATCATAAATGCCCTAGACTCAAAGAGCTTCTGGATAAAATGCTCGAGCTGGCCCAACCAGGCGCTGCACATTGACCGCAAGGGACGAGTGTGATTGCCTGTTGCCCTCTTATGGGTTTCCGGTGCTTGTTGCAGCCACCTTGCGGCAAGTGACCTTGATCGTTAAGCCTGACCGAATCTATTCACACCCGTAAGGAAATTTTTCACAATGGACATCCCACGAATATTCAACATCACTGAAAGTGCTCACCGCATCCACAATCCGATCACACCCGAAAAGCTCGCCACTCTCGGCGCGGCGCTGCGTCTGGAATCGGGTGCCCGAGTGCTCGACCTCGGCAGCGGTTCGGGGGAGATGCTGTGCACCTGGGCATGCGATCACGGCATCATCGGCACCGGCATCGACATGAGCCAGTTGTTCACCGAGCAAGCGAAACTCCGTGCTGTAGAACTCGGCGTCGCCGATCAAGTCAAGTTCATCCATGGTGATGCTGCCGGCTATGTCTCTGACGAGAAGGTCGGTGTGGCAGCCTGTGTCGGTGCCACTTGGATCGCCGGGGGAGTCGTCGGCACTATCGAGCTTCTGGCGCGGAGCCTGCGCACAGGAGGGATCATCCTCATCGGCGAGCCCTACTGGCGGCAGTTACCGCCGACGGAAGATGTTGCCAAGGGGTGTCTTGCCAACTCAATCTCCGACTTTCTCATGCTTCCAGAACTTCTCGCGTCTTTCGGCCACCTTGGCTACGACGTCGT
>JAHILF010000059.1 GCA_018897105.1 Pseudomonadota bacterium | reverse complement strand
GAGCCTCTTGCAAAATGAACATCTACTCCGATCGGCTAAAAATATCCTGTGCGGCGTCTTCCTGGTGAAATCGTCCTCAACGTAGCACTGCTACGCTTCCGGGCGGTTTCACAACTCATCCTTGCACAGAAAATTTTTCTCTCGATCTCGCTACGACGTTCATTTGGCAAGAGGCTCTTTAATCAGGGAATGCGCCCAGTCAAGGATCGGCTTGACCCGGTCCGCCACCAGTTCCCGTGCCTCCTCATACGTACACCAGCGGAATTCATCATGCTCGGGATGCCCCAGTTCGGGATTTATCGGCAGGCTTACTTCACCCCGGTCTGATTCCGCCACATAGTAGCGGGCCACCTTGCCCATGGCATAGGGCAGGGTTTCCTGGAAATCCCGGCCCCAGCGGAAGCAGAGGTTGGTGAGCGTGGTTTCCTCCTCCACCTCCCTGAGGGCGGCGGCCAGCGGCTCCTCGTTCTTTTCGGTAAGGCCCTTGGGAAAATCCCAGTAACCATAGACCATCAGCAGGAGGTAATGGGGTCTGCCTGCCAGCCGGCGCATGATGATAACCCCTGCCGATAACACGGGAGATGCCATAAGCGTTCGACCTTGATTGAAATCTTCCAGTTCAAAAATTCTCACTATTCACCTGCTGGCGGTGAGGGGTTGCCCGGCAAAGTCGATATCCTTCCAGCGCCCTCTTCTGAAACGGATTGACATGAAAATTCCCTGCAGAATCATGGATACGACCATGGCCGCCCACACCCCGACCGCGCCAAGCTGGGTCGACAGGGCAACCTTTTCCGGCAGAAACCAGTATAGCTGATAAGAGGAGCCGAGCACAATACCTATCAGTGACTGGGGGCTCGTGACCAGGACGGCCAGGAGCAGCCCCTGGCGGGCGGTGTGCCACATGGCGTACTGGTCCCGAATCCCGACGCTGCGAGCGATGATCGCTACGATCCCTACTCCCAGGCCATTGGCAAACACGCTGAAGAAGAACAGGACCTGGCTCCCGAAACCCACCGCGCCCTGAACCTCCGGCCGGAAAAGTCCGGCCACATAGACATCGGTCAGACCGACGACGAACTGCAGGAACATGGTCAGGACCAGCGGTCAGGACAGTGTCCAGATTTCGAGCCAGCCTGCTTTTACATCTCGGGTGTTCATCAAGCAAATGTCAGATAGGAGTGGCGGGGGCTGTGCCCCGGAAAAAATAAAACAGCATTGCCTTGCTGGGCTCGCGAAAAAAATCAGGTTCTCTGGCAATACCAAAAAAAATGAACTGCTGCAAAGCATTCTTTCCGTTCAAATGGAGTCCCTGGTTGCGGCATCTTAATGCCGCACCGCGCACCATAACTACAAGTTGGACACTTTACGTTTTTGCCATTCTGGCATGTTAGCACCCTGCTCGATACCCCGCGTTGGCATCAGGTTTTCTGAAATAGGTTTTACCTTTATTATTTATTCCAAAGCACTCATCAATTTCTTTCAGCTTGACAGTGATAGTCCCCGCATATTAATATCGTGTTCGTTCAGAATGGATGTGAGATCAAGGTTCACTTTGCACCCCTCCGGTCTCATCAAGGAAAACAATTTCTTTTCATCTTACTCTCCCTATCTGATGGACGAACCGGCAACAAAACGACCAGCAGATCAGTTGGAAATCCCAGAACCTGCAACCAGGTATCCCCGCCCAAATACCAGATTAATTGTTCCCCTGTTCATTACCGCCATCGTCATGGTATCCGGCATGTCTCTGTATCAGTGGCTGAAGTTTCTGCTGTTGCCCAATATTTCTCTTATTCAGTCAAACATTATCACGGTTCTTTTCAGTTCCGCCATGGCAACGGTCGCCGCTTATTTCATCCTCCGCAAACGCCAACTCCTTCTGCAGCAGACTCTGAAAGAAATTGCCGAGCGCAGACGCGCTGAAGAAGAAATTTCGAAACTGAACAAAGAATTACACAATAACATCACCCAACTTGAGATTGCCAATAACGAACTCGAATCATTCAGCTATTCCGTATCCCATGATTTGCGGGCGCCTCTCAGGCATATTATGGGATATGTGGAACTCCTGCAAAAAAATGCATCTCAGGTCCTTGACCCGAAGAGCCTGCATTACTTAACGACCATCGCGGATTCGGCAAAACGAATGGGTATTTTGATCGACGATCTGTTGACCTTTTCCCGAATCGGGCGCGTTGAAATGCAGATGGCGGAATTCGGCCTCGAACTACTCATTAAGGAAATCCTGAGCGATCTGGAAAAAGAAATGGAAGGCCGTGAGATCCAATTGGAAATAGGGTCTTTGCCCGATGTTTACGGCGACCGCTCGCTGCTAAAGCTTGTTTTTCTGAACATGATCGCCAATGCCATCAAATTCACCTCTCCGCGGAAACAGGCAAGGATACAGATCGGCACCGGCCCGGACAAGGAAGGACAAACAGTTCTGTTTGTCCGTGATAATGGAGTAGGGTTTGATATGAAATATGCAAACAAGCTGTTCGGAGTATTCCAGCGTCTGCATAGCACAGGCCAGTTTGAAGGCACAGGCATCGGGCTGGCCAATGTCCAGCGGCTTATTCATCGTCACGGTGGAAAGACGTGGGCTGAGGGTTTTGTAGATGGAGGAGCAACCTTCTATGTTTCCCTCCCAAAATCAAGCAATGGAGGAATAAGTGGTCTCTAAACTGAAACGTATTCTGCTGGTTGAGGATGATCCCAGGGATGTGGAACTGACTATGGAAGCCCTCGGTGATTATAACCTTGCCAACGAAGTGGTGGTCGCAACCGATGGCGAAGAAGCCCTGGATTACCTTTATTGCCGGGGAAATTTCAAGGACCGTCCGACCGCAAATCCTGCTGTCGTGCTGCTCGACCTGAAGCTGCCAAAAGTCAGCGGCATGGAGGTGCTGCGCCACATCAGATCTGAGGAGAAGCTGAAGATGATCCCGGTGGTCATACTCACTTCCTCCAGGGAAGAACGGGACTGGATAGAAAGTTATCAACTGGGCATAAACGCCTATGTTGTGAAGCCTGTTGATTTCCATGATTTCGTGGAAGCGGTAAAGGAGCTCGGGGTATTCTGGGCAGTAATCAACGAGCCTCCTCCGGGAAGCGTAGGCAGAGTTGGGAAACGCTAACAGAAAAATATGATCCGGCAAGAATTATGAACTCATCAATGCGCATCCTCCATCTTGAAGACGATTTTAATGATGCTGAACTTGTACGGACCGCTCTCGAAGAGGGAGGTTACCGTCTTGACGTGGCTTGTGTTGAAACCAAGGCAGACTTCATAGCAGCTCTGGCTGATAATGAGTACGATATCATCCTCGCCGATTACATGCTTCCCTCCTTTGATGGTCTTTCTGCGCTCGCCATAGCCCAGGAAAAAACTCCTGAAGTTCCCTTCATCTTTGTTTCCGGCGTAATGGGCGAGGAACTCGCTATCGATACCCTCAAAAACGGGGCAACGGACTATGTTCTCAAGCAGCGTATGTCCCGGCTTGCGCCTGCGGTATGCCGGGCGCTGAAGGAAGCAAACGAACTCATTAAGCGCAATAGGGCTGAACAAGAATTAAAAAAATACCATGAACAACTTGAGGAACTGGTCCGGGAACGTACTGCTGAGCTCAGCTCAACCATTGATCAGCTCAAGCATGAAATCTGCGAACGGAGGCGGGCGGAAAAAGAGCGGGAAAAAACCGAAGAGCAGTTTCGCTTACTGGTTGAGGGAGTTATGGACTATGCGATTTTCATGATCGACCCGGCCGGCAGAGTCTTAAGCTGGAATGAAGGGGCGGAACGTATCAAAGGCTATCGGGCCGACGAAATATTCGGAAGGCATTTTTCCAGCTTTTACACAGAAGAAGATGTAAAGCAAGGCAAACCTGCGAACCATCTGAAAATTGCCGATGAACAGGGCAGCTACGAAGAGGACTCTTTGATGGTCAGGAAGGACGGATCACAATTCTGGGCCAATGTTGTCATCACGGCGCTGAGAGATGAGGCGGGACGGCTGAGAGGTTTTTCAAAAGTGATACGGGACATCAGCGAGCGCCGGCGGGCGGAAGAGAAATTGCGGACCACTGCTGACGAACTGGCGCGTTCTAATGCAGAACTGACGCGGTTTGCCGCCATAGTTGCCCATGATCTGCAGGAACCGTTGCGGGTGATCGATGGATTCATAAATCTTTTGGCGCGCCGGTACCAAGGCAGACTCGATGAAAAGGCCGATGAGTTTATCGGGTTTACAGTCGAGGGCGTCAAGAGGATGCAGCAACTTATCAAAGACCTGCTGGAATATTCAAAAGTAGGAACCAGAGGAACGATTTTAGAAACGGTGGATTTCTCTGCTGCGGTGGACAAAGCGGTTTTAAATCTTCAAGCTGCTGTTCGAGATATCAACGCGGTCATCACCCGGGATTCGCTTCCCACTCTGATGGCAAACGCCTCGCTGATCAGCAGACTGTTCCAGAATCTCATAGGCAATGCCCTGAAGTTTCACGGCAAAGAGCCCATGCAAGTCCATATTTCGGCAGAACAAAAGGAAAACAGGTGGATCCTTTCAGTACGGGACAATGGCATCGGCATTGAACCGAAATATGCTGAAACAATATTCGGCATGTTCCAGCGCCTGCACACCACCCGGGAATATCCCGGCACCGGCATCGGTCTGGCTGTCTGCAAGAGAATCGTTGAACATCACGGCGGAGAAATCTGGCTGGAGTCCGAACCGGGCAAGGGTTCGACTTTTTATTTCACCAGCCCGGCCAGATTGCCGGAAGGCAACATTTGATGGAATCGCAGCAACTGAAAATTCACCACAGAGCACACAGAACTGACGGACTGTAATAAAAAATATTTCTCCGTGATCTCTGTGTGCTCTGGGCAAAAAGGGAATATGGGCAAAAAGGGGCAAAAAAGGAGCCCGTGACCAGGACGGCCAGGAGCAGCCCTTGGGGGGGGGGCTGTGCCCCGGAACAAATAAAACAGCATTGCCTTGCTGGGCTCGTGAAAAAAATCCAGCTCTCTTGAAATACCAAAAAAATGGTAACCGATCACAGGGTAGCGGTCAGGCAATAACAGCGAGGTGGCGAGAAATTACAGAGCGGTAATCCAAGAGATGTCCGGGGCATGACCGCGAAAATGGGCGGTCAGGGCATCGACGAGGATTGGGAAGGTTGGCTTATTGTGGAGGCGGCAGGTTTGCCTGAGCGAGAGTATTCGTTCAACCCAGCGGCAGCCCTTGTCGGAGTTAGAGCCGAAGCTGCGTTTGCGCCAGAGCACCGCGAAACGGATGGTTCGTTCCGCAACGTTGTTGGTTGGCTGGACGCCGGCCTGCTGGAGAAAGACAAAGAGGCACTCCATTTCTTTGTCCAGCAGACGGACGAGCTTACCCGCATCGCTTTCGGAGCCGCGATAAAGGTCGATAAGCCGACAGAACCTGGCGAAGAAGCTGACCATTCGGCCCGCGAGGGAGGTTCATGGGCCATTTTGCAGAGGCGCTGGAGTTCATCCCTGGCCCACTTGCCGCAGGCTGCGAGTTCGGGATCTTTTCGCAGGGCAAGGGCCTTGGCCTGCCGGATGAGATGGGCGAGACAGGTCTGGCGCAGGTTTGTCCACTTACGGTAGACTGCGTAGTTGTCGCTGACGAGTATGCCGTTCCAGTAGCCGATGAGTTCTTCGAAGGCTTTCTGGGAGCGGTTGGGGTGGATCATGAAAAAGGCGACCAGCGGACCCACCATCACCCAGAGCCAATGGAGTTTACCACCGTTCTTCCAGGAAGTT
>JAHILF010000014.1 GCA_018897105.1 Pseudomonadota bacterium | reverse complement strand
GAAATATCGGCGGGCTGAAGCAAACGGCCTTGGCATGTGAAGGATTCTGGCATGAGTCTGTTATGCCAGAAAATGGATTGTGAGTCCAGTTTTATTTTTGCTGGGGATTCACATTTGAAACCTGACCTGAGTAGTTACGAAAGGGTATAAGAAAAACAGACAGCGGGAAAAAATAACAGAAAAAAGCCAAGCAGAAATATTGTACAGAGTTGTCCGGAGCGGGACATGGAATCTCCTCCCATACTCGTCAAAAAAATGCTATTATCGGTTAGGTGGCCAAATTTGATTTTGATAATAACTAGCAATTTTCTTACCAGCTAAATCTTTATTTTTTTTCTTTTTAATTTCAAAAGATTACGATTATATCAATCCGATGAAGGTCACTCCTTATTTCCCTATTTCCGGAATACAGTATCTATTTTCCAGGAAAATGTAGATTCTTTTCTAAATCCATAACAAACCTATGCATTTTTTATGGATTATCTGGCGTAAGTTTATTTTATGGCAAGACCACTAAGAATAGAATATCCCGGTGCGGTATATCATGTCACGTCCCGTGGCAATGCTCGGCAGGTATTTCTGGAAATACTGGGACATGTCATTGAAAAAAAATGAACACTTGCTTGAACTATGCCGATATATCGTCCTTAATCCGGTGCGTGCCTGCAGGGTAAGCGAACCGCGGTTATCGGGCAACAGCTTATGCTGTTAAGCTCCCCGAGTAAGGCCGTGAAAGACCGCAAAAACTGATTTTTCAAGACCTGGCCCCGAATCCCAGTTTTATCTCTGCTGAACCCCTTTCCGGGATGCGATGCAGCAGTTCTTTGCCGCTTTCATCCATCCATTCAATGACTTCAAGAAAAATCAAGTTATTGCTGCCCATATTTACCGTCCTTGTCAGTAGCCAAAATGGTTAGCGTAACAGCTCATGGAATGCTTTCATGGCATAAGCGATTACACCTGTTATTTATATGAAAGTCCTTTGCCCAGAGCGTAATGCATCCTGCAGTAGGAGCGGGCCTTGCCCGCGATAACGGAGTTTTGGCAATGCCAAAGGTCGCGGGCAAGGCCCGCTTCTACCCCGCGAACTTTCATGCTTCGTTGTTCCCGCTTGCGGAGATGGGGGTTAGCAATTAAGGATCGAAATGATCTTACAAAGAAAAAATGCTGCCCAGAAAAAAGTATAGAGGAGTATAATTTTAGCGTCTATAAAAAATCAACTCTTGGCGGCTTACCCAAAGAAAAGCATAGAATACGGCAATAATGGGTTACATTTTTTACCTTTACTGATTTTGTCAGATTGGTTCTTCATGCTCATCAACGAATTAAACGATATGGACTTTCCCTAAGCAAAGAAAAAACTATCACTCCGCCGCCTGGCCGAAATGAGTCAACACACCAAATCAACTTGAATTTTAATTGATAAGGAATGGAGAATCAATGACTCTCAGCAGCTAACAGGAAACATTCTCGGGAATAGTTTGTCAAATATTTCAAGAGATAGCCGCCATGAAAAAAATTCCCAGAAAAACTGAAGGATCAATATTCAGGATTTCCAATAATACGCTTTCCCCGGAACCATTTCAGTTTCTCTGGTTTATTGCCGATAGGTTTCTTACTACTCAAACCCGAGTCAGAACTCGGAGCATTACTTCGTTCGCTTAGCTGGGGCAGCAACTCTATAGCGCGTTATTACCGCACAATCGCCTTTGCGTATCCGGCCTGCGGACGAACACTTCCAGATTCAGATTGATGTTTTCTTTCCTCGATATTTGCAATGGAGGTAGCACGATGGATATCAAGAAAACAAGTTCGATCCTGGGGCAGATGAAGCAATTTACCGCCCAGCAGGGAAAACAGAAGGACAAGACGCAGACCATCGAGATGACACAAGCGAGTCTGCAAACATCCCGTTTTGCCCAATTCCGCCTGGAGACCCAGCAGGAATCAGCTACAAGTTTCGAGGCCCAAAACGGCCTTTCCCATCTTATAAACCAGACTGATTTTGACATCTCCCAACTACAATATAATAACAAATCCATACTGGAATTGAGCCCGGAAGAGGCGACCAAGCTGGTAAGCCAGGATGGCTATTGGGGAATCGACAAAACATCGCAGAGACTGGCTGATTTTGTCTTAAACGGTTCCGGCGGAGATTTGAACAAACTACGAGCCGGGAGGGAAGGAATCCTCCAAGGATTCAAAGAAGCGGAAAAGCTGTGGGGCGGTAAACTGCCGGACATAAGCTACAAGACCATCGACCAGGCCCTTTCCAACATTGACGACAAAATAAAAGAGCTGGGCGGTGCAGTTGTGGATACCACTGCCTGAGATAAAGCTCCCCATCATCTTTTGAACGGCGACAGAAGCATGCAAATGGGGCCTGCCTTGAGCACTATCTAGATTATCATAAAATGTCTCCAACTTAAGACCGAGCGCCAGAGGGGACAAATTTTATTTTTCCTTTACCAAAGCCGGGAACTGAATGATTCCCGTAAAAACCACGAAAAAAATTCAGCCCTCTCATCTGGTGGAAAAATTAAATCTGTTTCCCGGCCTTAGTCCTCCCCTGATCGCTGAACGATTTTCTAAATAGCCACCTTCCTTTTTTTACTCCTGTGCTGAAAAAAACTTTGCTTTGTGCAGATTGTTTGTGCAAGAATAATTATCAGTCGAGAAATCCAACCAACTTCTCCCCTTCAGCGCTATGCCGCTTAACTTAAAATATATAAAGATGATCATGGCCGTTGTTTATCAGTTCATAGATAGACTGCAACTGGTTTATACCAGACTGATCGGTACAGTGGATGCTAACGCTCTTGCCCGCCATTTTAAAGAACTGAGCCAGGATGAGCGATACGTTTCGCCGATGAAAAAACTGGTGGATTGCCGGCTCTGCGACGATTACCAGGTATCCACGGCGGAAGAACAAAAACTTGCCAGTCTCAAGGAGGTTTTTGCCGACAAATTCATCAATGAACGTTGCGCCATCGTGGCCCCAAGCAACTTACTCTACGGCTCAAACCGCGCCTTTCAGGAACAGAGCTTTGACTCGGCTATCGAGACGATGGTATTCAAAAATATCAATGATGCCATAGCATGGCTGCAAATTGATATAAACGGCATTGATTTGGATTAATAAGGGCTTGACCGATTCTGTATATCCCCCTCTTTCTCTTTGAACGGGATAAACCATACATTCTCCTTTACAGCTGTTAAAACGGCTCTCAAGCAGACATCAGTAACCAAAATACTGAATGCTTCTTCACTTGCACCTTGTGCGCCTTGTTCACCTTGTGCAATGTGAACAAAATTCTCTAACGCTTTCAATCTGTTACATATTCGATACAAAAAAAGTTATAATTATATATTGACACAATTCTAGGGAGTTAGTATTTAATAAGTATAAATACCTATTATGAGGCGTTTTACCATTCTGAATTTCATTATGCACAATTTGCACAAGAGGCACAAAATGGAAAACCAAGAAAAAGCACCTACTGCTGTTGTTTTCGGATGCGGAAATCCCTTGATCGGGGATGACGGATTCGGGCCTGCAGTGATCGAACAGCTACTGCAGCGCAAAATGCACCTGCCCCTTGGGGTGAGTGTCGCCGATGTGGGGACCGGAGTCCGCGAATATCTCTTCGATTACCTCCTGTCGGAAAAAGACAGGCCGCGACATCTGATCATTGTCGATGCCATAGACAGAGATGATAAAAACCCCGGCGAAGTCTTTGAAATTGACCCATCAGCCGTTCCTGCAAAAAAACTCCACGATTTTTCTCTTCATCAGTTTCCAACCGTAAATATGCTGCAGGAACTGCAGCAATTCACCGACATGAAAGTAACGATTGTTGTGGCACAGGTTGAATCGTTGCCAGAAGAGGTTTCACTTGGTCTTTCCCCGGCAATGGCAGCTGCCGTTCCCAAAGCCTGTCAGAAGATAATGGATATTCTATCCACAACCCAAAGCGAGGTGACTGTTCATGATGTATGAGTTTAAAGTTGCTGATCTGGCGGAGGAGTTTGGTGTCCACCGAAACACCATTCGCAATTGGATTAACTCGGGAACCTTGCCTGCGCAGGAGGGGCCTGGCAAGCGTTATGCTATGAAGGTGTCAGATTATGTAGCCTTATGTGACAAGTTCGGCATCATTCCTAAAGTCAATATGGAAATGGCAGTTGAGATCGAGGAGCTGAAAACGATCACCACTGCCCAAGCCGGTCAACCGGTTCTTCAACTCGGCGAAAAAACCAATACCCTTTTTGACGATCCATCCTGGGGTGATGTCTGTCTGACCTGCGGCACCTGCGCCAGCGCCTGTCCCATCGCCGGGGTCAACGGCCTTGACCCGCGCAAGATTGTGCGCATGGCTGTTTTAGGGCTGGAAGAGGAGCTGATTGAAAGCAGCTGGCCATGGAAATGCACCATGTGCGGCAAATGCGAAGAGGCTTGCCCCATGAACGTTGAGATCGTCAAGCTCATGCGTCGTCTTCGTTCAAGACGTCCGCGAAATCTGGTGCCCGGCCCCATCCACAAGGGTGTCGCCATGTGTCTTGAGCGCGGCAACAATCTCGGCATCCCCAAGGATGATTTTGCCTTTCTGCTGCAGGATCTTGGTGAAGAACTTGCCGCGGACACATGCCCCGGGTTCACGACCCCGCTGGAAGTGCGCGGCTCAAGACTGTTGATTACCGTCAATTCAAAAGAGCCTTTTGCCGAACCGGATGATATGAAATGGTGGTGGAAGATCTTCTATGCCGCCAATGAATCCTGGACAGTCTCTGCCGACAACTGGGAGGGAGTCAACTGGGGTCTCTTTTCCGGTGACGACGAGGCCATGAAGACCATTGTCGGCCGGATTGTCGACAACCTGGAGAGGTTGCACTGCGAGGCCTTGCTCCTACCCGAATGAGGCCACGCATATTATGCAACCCGGTTCGGGTTGAACAAATGGTTTCCTGAAGTACTCAAGAAAATAAAAATTTATTCCGTATTTGATCTTCTGCTCGAATATATGCGGGAAAACCGCATCACCCTTGACAACACCATCCATACCAAACTCACTACCTACCACGACCCGTGCAACTATGGCCGCAAATCGCTGAAAGCCTTTGGCCACGGTTATTTCGAGGAAGGCAGAATTATCACACGAGCCTGCTGTCCCTCCTTTGTCGATATGGAGCCTAACCGCAACGGCAACTACTGCTGTGGTGCTGGCGGCGGCGCCTGGGCCATGCCCTATGCCCCGGAGAGGGTCTTCTACGGCCGCATAAAGGCCCGGCAGATCCAGGAGTGTGAGGCGAAAATGGTCATCGCCCCCTGCCATAACTGCCGCGACCAGCTGAAAAAATCACTTAATAAAGAATTCGATCTCGGCATTGAGGTAAAATATCTCTGGGAGCTTGTTTCTGATTCAGTGGTAATTCCCACTAAGAAATAACAAAAATCTCTTCTCTCACTTTCCTATGTAAAGGAGGAACAAACCGTGTCAAGAGAGCAAACAATAGGATCGGTAATGGTTGTCGGCGGCGGTATTGCGGGTATGCAGTCAGCCCTGGACCTCGCCAACTCAGGTTACTATGTCTATCTGCTGGAACGCAGCGGCGCCATTGGCGGCGCCATGGCCCAGCTGGATAAGACCTTTCCCACCAATGACTGCTCGATGTGAATCATCGCGCCAAAATTGGTTGAGTGCGGTCGGCACTTAAATATACAGTTGATGACCTTAAGCGAGGTCACCGGAGTAAGCGGCAGCGAAGGCAACTTTATCGTATCGGTCAAGGAACATCCCCGTTATGTGGACATGACTAAATGTATTGCCTGTGGTGAATGCGCGGCAAAATGTCCCAAAAAAGTAGATGATGACTACAACGCCTCCACAAAAAAACGCAAAGCGATTTTCGTCAAATATTCCCAGGCAGTGCCCCTCAAATACCAGATCGATGCCGATCAGTGTATTTATCTGCAGAAACCGGGCAAATGCGGTTTTTGCGCCAAGGTGTGCCCGGCTGGCGCCATCAATTTCGAGGATACGGAAAAGAATCATGAAATAAACGTGGGCTCGATTATCCTTGCCCCCGGCTTCCAAGCCTTTGATCCCAAAGATGCGGGCATCTGGGGCTACGGCACCCTGCCCAACGTCATCACCTCCATGCAGCTTGAGCGCTACTGTTCGGCCACGGGTCCGACAGAGGGGCATCTCATCCGCCCCTCCGACGGTAAATCGGCCAGGAAAATCGCCTTTCTGCAGTGTGTCGGCAGCCGTGATGAAAACAAGTGCGGCAACGGCTACTGCTCCTCGGTCTGCTGCATGTATGCCATCAAAGAGGCGGTCATCGCCAAGGACCATGTCCCAGGACTGCAGACCACGATCTTCTTCATGGACATGCGGACCCACGGCAAGGACTTTGACCGCTATTACCAGCGGGCCAAATCAGAATCCGGCGTTCGCTTCATGAGATGCCGGGTACATGGCGTTGAACCCCACGGTACGGACGGCGATCTGCGTCTGCATTATATTAATGAGGAAGGTCGCCAGGTTGAAGAATATTATGACATGGTGGTCCTGTCGGTTGGTCTGCAAACCCCGAAACCCGTGGTCAGACTGGCCAAGAATCTCGGCATCCAGCTCACCAGCGGTAATTTTGCCGCTACCTCAAACTTCATGCCTGTTCTGACCTCCAAACCCGGCATATTCACCTGTGGCGCCTTTGCCGGACCCAAGGATATCCCCCAATCGGTTATCGAGGGATCGGCGGCCGCGGCTGGTGCCGGTAACCTGCTGGCAACGAGCCGCCACACCCTGACCCGGGACAAAATCTTCCCCACTGAACGGGATATCTCCTGCGAGGAGCCAAAGATCGGCGTTTTTGTCTGCCACTGCGGTTCCAATATTGCCGGCGTGGTCGACGTTTCGAGTGTAGCGGATTACGCAGCTACCCTGCCCGGAGTTGCCCATGTGGAACGCAACCTCTTCACCTGTTCCCAGGACACCCAGGATCTCATGGTAAACCTGATCAAGGAAAAAGGCCTGAACCGGGTTGTGGTCGCGGCCTGTACACCACGCACCCATGAACCGTTGTTCAGGGAAACGCTCAAAGCTGCAGGCATCAATGAGTATCTCTTTGAAATGGCCAACATCCGCAACCAGAATTCCTGGGTGCATGCCAAGGAACCGGCCAAGGCCACAGCCAAGGCCAAAGACCTGATCCGCATGGCCGTGGCCAAGGTATCGCCCCAGTTTGCCCTGCATCAGCTTTCCGTGCCGGTCACCCGGGCGGCGCTGGTTGTCGGCGGCGGTCTGGCCGGTATGACTGCGGCGCTCAACCTGGCTGACCAGGGTTTCCCGGTCCATCTTGTTGAAAAGAGCGCCCAGCTTGGCGGCTTTGCCCGCATGCTGGACCATACCTGGAAGGGTGACGAGATCAAACCACAGCTGGCCAACATGACCGCCCGGATCGAGAACCACTACAATATCACCCTGCATCTGCAGAGCGAGATAAAAGAGGTTGAGGGATATGTCGGCAATTTCCGCACCACGGTGCAGAACAAGGCGGGCGACAAGACCGTGATCGAACACGGAGCGGGCATTATCGCCACCGGCGGCAAACGCTTCCGTCCCCTGAAGGAATACGGCTACGGTGAAATCAAGGGTGTCTACACCGGCATTGAATTCGATACCCTGCGTAAAGCAGGTGACATCAATGTCAAAGAAGGTAAAACCTTTGTCTTTATCCAATGTGTCGGCTCCCGCCAGAAAGACAGACCATATTGCTCCAAGGTGTGCTGCACCCATTCCGTCCAGTCGGCCATCAGACTGAAAAAGGAGGATGCAACCCGCAAGGTTTATATCCTCTATCGGGATATGCGGACATACGGCGAACGGGAACTTCTCTACAAGGAGGCCCGGCAGCTGGGTGTTATTTTCATCAATTACGAGCTCCACGGCAAACCCCTGGTCAAGCATGACATGGCCGGCATTCAGGTGGAGGTATGGGATCATGTCCTGCACCGTCCCCTGTTCATCAGTGCCGATGTAGTGATTCTGGCGGAGGCGATTCTGGCCAACCAGGATGGCAAGAAGATTGCCCAGCTCTTCAAGATTCCTGTTGACTCTGACGGCTTCTTCCAGGAAGCGCATGCCAAGCTGCGGCCGGTGGATTTTGTCACCGACGGTTTGTTTGTCGCCGGTCTGGCCCATTATCCCAAACCGGTGGAAGAATCCATTGCCCAGGCCATGGCCGCCTCCGCGCGGGCCGCAACCCTGCTCTCCAAGGAATCGATCACCCTTGAGGCAATCAAGGCAACCGTGGTTGAGGATAACTGCGACGGCTGCGCCCTCTGTCTGGATGTCTGCCCCTTTTCAGCCATCAGCTTGATGGAATACAAGGATAATGAAGGCAAAATCTCCCGCCGCATTGAGATCAACAAGGCCCAGTGCAAGGGTTGCGGACTCTGCCAGGGCACGTGCCCGAAACGGGGTGTCTTTGTCGCCGGTTTCTCCCTTGATCAGATCAACAAACAGGTCGCAGCCGCCCTGGCGGTGTAAGCAGGGTGAGAATATGCTATTTGCTCAAATCACATATCATGAGATTACTGAAATAAGGAGTCAATCATGAGTTATGAACCAAAAATAATTGCCTTTTGCTGTAACTGGTGTTCTTACGCCGCAGCAGACCTGGCCGGGATATCCCGTATGGAGTATCCGAGCAATATCCGTATTATCCGGGTAATGTGCTCGGGTATGGTCCATCCGGAAACGGTGGTGGAGGCCTTTAATCTGGGGGCCGACGGCATCATGGTCCTTGGCTGACACCTTGGTGAATGTCATTACCTGGATGGTAATTATAAGGCTATGGCCCGCTCGGAGATGATCACCTCTCTTCTGGAGGATTTCGGAGTTGATCCGCAGCGGTTTCAAATAAACTGGGTATCGTCGGCAGAACCGGACAAATTCGTTGCAGCGGTTAAGCAGGTGACGGAACGAGTCAAAAAACTCGGCCCACACAAAAGCGAAGCTGCGCATGCAGCGTAATAAAGGAGGTTGATATGGCTGTTCGAATTGCGGAAGAATGGCTGCACTCGTGTTCCGGCTGCGAGATTGCCATACTCAATATCGGTGAACCCCTTGTTGAGTTGCTGTCGGTCCTTGAGTTTGTTCACATACCCGTGCTCATGGACCACAAGTATTACGGCCAGACCGGCGAGGGAAAAGAGCTTGACATCCCTGAAGCGGATGTGGGCATTGTTTCCGGCGGTGTCGCCAACGAAGAACATCTGGAAGTTCTTGAGGAAATGCGCAAGAAATGCAAGATCCTCATTGCCTTGGGCACCTGCGCCACCCACGGCGGGTTGCCCGCCCTGATGAATAACTGGGACGTCGGCGAAGCCCATAAACAGATTTACCAGACTGTCACCACTGATGCATGCACGGTACCGGATCAGAACGTGCCGAAACCCCTTGACCGGGTTTATGCGCTGGATGAAAAGGTCAAGATCGATCTGATGATTCCCGGATGCCCGCCCAATTCCCAGCATATTGCCGGGGCAATTCTCTCCCTGCTCAACGGCGAAGAGTTCAAACTGCCGACTAAAAGCGTCTGCGACACCTGTCCCACCGTGAGAAAAGGTAAAGGCGATGTCAAGAAGGTCAGGCGTTTTCTGGAAAATGCGGCCTATATTGCCGAGGAACCCATCGACAAAATGCGCTGCCTGCTTGAGCAGGGCTTCATGTGCATGGGACCGGTGACCTTGGCCGGATGCGCCAAACGCGGAGCACCGAGCTGCATCATCGCCCGGGTACCCTGCCGCGGCTGTTTCGGCCCTGTCAGAAAAGGCGGCAATCAGATGCTTGATATGATGAACGCTCTTGCCAGCAACGGCATTGATTTCAAATCTGTCATAGACCGTAAAAACCTGTTGCGATTCTCTGGCGCCCACGGCCTGATCAGACAGCAACGGCCTACAGAGTAAAGGAGCCAAATATGGGAAAAGTATTAACTATTCAGCCAGTTACCAGGATCGAGGGCCATGCGAGCATTGCCATTGAACTCGACGATAACGGCAATGTCAAAGACACAAAACTGCATCTCATGTCTCTAAGGGGATTTGAGAAATTCATTGAGGGACGTCCGGCAGAGGAAGTACCACGTATCGTCAACCGCATCTGCGGCATCTGTCCGTGGATGCATCACCTGGCCTCGGTCAAGGCGGTGGACGCCTGTTTCGGCGTCACCCCGACCCCGGCCGGTCATAAGCTGCGCGAACTCTGCCAGGTGATGGCCCATATCAACGATAAAATTCTGCACTTCTTTTTCCTGGCCGCACCTGATTTTGTCATTGGTCCGGACAGCGACTATGCAGTGCGTAATGTTATCGGCATCGTCAAAGCCGCACCGGAGCTTGCCCAACAGGTGGTCAAGATGCGCCAGCTGGGCCAGATGATGTTGGAGCGTTTTGCCGGCAAGGCGATTCATCCCATCGCCGGCGTTACCGGCGGATTTGCCAAACCCATGACCGAACCGGAACGCGTCGGTCTGCTCAGGGACACGGAGACATTGCTTGATTTTGCCGTCTACGCCTTGGACTTTGCCAAAAACAATGTCTTTAACAAGTACCTGGACGTCATTTCCAAACTGGGCACGATCACCACCGGGTTCCTCGGCACAGTGGACGACAATGGCGCGCTGAGGATTTATGACGGTAAACTGCGGCTCATGCAGCCCACCGGCGAGTACGTCGACTTCCCCTGTTCCGAATACACCGACTACCTTGCCGAGCATGTGGAACCATGGGCCTATGCCAAAATGCCCTATGCCAAGTCATGGAAGGAGGGATTCTCCATGGATCTGGACCATCCCAAAGGCATCTACCGTTCCAATACCCTGGCCCGGATCAATGTGTGCGATCACATTGGCACCCCCAAGGCACAGGCAGCCCTGGAAGAGTTCCGGGCAAAATTCGGCAGACCGGCCCAGTTCACCTTGCTCTATCACTGGGCCCGTTTGATTGAGCTTGTTTACGCCTGTGAACGGACCATCGAGTTGCTGCAGGATAAAAGCATCACTGATCCCAACATCAGGGCCAAGGTCGAACCGAAGGCAGGACGAGGGGTGGGCTGTGTGGAAGCTCCCCGCGGCTCTCTTATCCATGATTACACAACCGATGATAACGGCTGCATTGTCAGCGCCAATCTGATTGTGGGCACCACCCACAATATTGCGCCCATGAATATGAGCGTCAAACAGGCGGCAACCATGCTGATTAAAGACGGCGTTTATGATCAGGGCATGCTTAACAAGGTGGAAATGGCGGTGCGCGCCTATGACCCCTGAATTTCCTGCGCCACGCACCACCTGGATGGTGGTATGCCTTTGACCGTATCTATCATTAATGCCCAGGGAAAAGAAATTGACGTTCTGACCAACCTGGAATAATGAACGCAGCAATTCCTTGTCAAAGGAATTGCTGCATACAACAGAGCCTCTTACAAAATGAACGTCGTAGCGAGATCGAGAGAAAAATATTCTGGGCCAGGATGAGTGATGAAATCGCCCGGAAGCATAGCAGTGCTCCGTTGTGGACGATTTCACCAGGAAGACGCCGCACAGGTTATTTTTAGCGATCGGAGTAGATGTTCATTTTGCAAGAGGCTCAATATATAAGGAGAACTTGGTGATGACTGATACGACCCAGAAGAAGCGACATCAAATACGTGTCACCAGGACAGACAGCGCCTGTGGCTATGTGGGCCATATGACTGTTGATGAATTAAGAAAGGTTACTGTAGGCAATAATTTCGATGGCGCCTGTCCAACCTGTGGCCAGATTCATCTGACCAGAGAGGAGATAGAGGAAATCGAAGGCGAAAAGGTCACCGACAGCAAGGAGTACAAGGATACAACCAAGGAAGCCGAGGCGTAGCATTGTCTCGGCTTTACGCGGCAGTTTCCTGAAAAGGGGTGCTGTCAGGTGCACCGCATGCAGTAAACGGGGAAAGGGGGCTTTATGCCCCCTTTTTTCGTCTCTCATCACTACCCATCCGCCGCAAACTTTGCCTCATCAGGCAGTTCATGCCAGTGGCTGCAAAAAAACGAATTATTTTCGCCTCTTCCCTGCCAAATTTGTTGATAGCGCTGAGGGGATCAATTATTTTAATTTAACTTTCTGAGTTGTGGTGACATGTTAAAATTAAATAGATATTTTCAGGTTGCCCGAAGCTTGTTTTCAGAGAATTCAGCAGACAGGAGTCAGAAGCCAGAATAAAACGTAATAAAATCAATCGTTCTGAATTCTGTCTCCTGTCTTCCAAATTCCCATGACGGAGATCAGAGCGGCAATTATGTTACAAAAAAATACCGTTATTTCGACAAAATAGATCAAGTCAGAAAGTTGAGATTTTAACATTGCCGGGTTGTGGCTTACCGGCGCGGCAACGGCGGACAGCACTGAAAACAGAGTCTGCACCCGCACTTTTCTTTTACCAGGACAGTCGCTGTCCAGGAGGTTGCGCCCATGGTTTTCGCTTCCCGTTTTTTTGCCGGCAATGACGGTCTGACCAGGGCAGCTCTGAATTCCCCGGCCCTTGCCATGGGGTCCATGGACCGTCAGGCGGTGCGGCTCATTCAGATGGCCTTGGTGGCCCTGGGCCACCCCATGCCGCGCTCCACTAAACCAAACGGCACGCTTGACGGCATTTTCGGCGCGGAAACCCACAAGGGCGTGGTGGCCTATCAGCAGAAAAACGGCCTTTCCGCCGACGGGGTGGTGGGCAAGAATACCGTAAGCAGAATGGATGGCCAGGTGGCGAACATTCTCCCCGATCCGCCGACCAACCCGGATCTGAAACTGCCGACCAGCTACTATATTCCGCGGCCGGTGGAGCGCCTGCGGCAGCCCGACGGGGCGTCGTGCTGGGCCACCTCGGCCACTCTCCTGGAAAAATGGAATCATCCGGGAAAATTCAACAAGTATATCAATGAATGGCCGGTGCCGGAACAGATCGAGCTGGTGCTGACCGAGGCGGGCAAGAGCGTCAACGGCCGGCCCCCGGATTATTTTGTCAAGGAATTCCGAAGACAGAGAGGGCTGCGCACCGACGACAACGAACTGCTTTATGTGCAGGGACTCAAATTCACCAAGTTCACCCCGCCCATGAGCCGCTTTTCCGACCCGTTCAACTGCTTCCGCGGGGCCTATTCCTGGATGGGCCTGCTGGCCTGGGCCAGACGGCCGCTGGCGGTCAACGTCATGAGCTATCTGCACCTGTGGAACCACTGGCTGCTGGTTACCGGGGTCGACCTGACCAGCTCCATGGGAAACCGCTATGCCCCGAAATCACAGTTCCCCTTCCTGAATGTGGGCATCATTCATTACTATGATCCGTTTCACGCCAGTCAGGCGATCATGTCTTCCGAAGACATTGATTATCTGGTGGGTCCGCTGCCGAATTTCGCCTCGCTGTCCGACCAGCACCGGGCCCGGGTCTTCTTTTAAAGCAAAGGAGAGGGCCGGCAGCGGTGCGCTGGCAGGTCTGCGCCCTGATCGACCGGCTTCTTTTAATGCATCTCCTTGCTGCCTAAAAATTTTCGAACCTTACAGCTGATCCGCTTAAAACGATCAATGTTTTCCTGTATGGGGGAAAGATCCATGCCTTCCAACTGGGAACTCAGACTGCTTGGATCAATTTGCCGCTGGGCAGGATAGATCACTGCAAAATTTCTGCCCGGTAACGCGCCGGCGATTTTGCGCGGCAGGTTATCAAAGGCGCCCAGGTAGGAAAGAGACCGCGGTCTTGCACTTACCATAATCAACAGATCGCTGCCGGCGAGGTAAGCGCCGATTTCAGCTATCTCGGGATAACAGTCGATTATTTTCACCCGGTAATCCGGATTACATTCACATCCCTTTAACACCTGCTGCAGCTGGTCAATGGATTTTTGCTGGCCCACATACAAAACCGCATGCTTACAATTGCAGGCAAGCGTATTGACGGATTTCACCCATTCGTTGAAACCATATTCGAACTCTGAAAACGGCGGCATGATTACGACAATATTCACCCCGGCATTCAGGGGGTTATTCAGATGCACCAGTATGATCAGCCGGTCGATTTTCGTAAGCAGGCTGTTGGGGGTGTCACCAAAGAAATAGTCAAGCGTCGATTGCCTGCCTCTCCAGCCGATGATGATCTTGGTGATCATCATCTCCCCTGCCGCGCTGACAATGCCATTCACGTCATTGACATCAACCCGGGAGGAAGGGAAAAAGAGATCTCTGTTTTTCCCTGACTGCTTAATGACCTTTTCGATAATATCGAGTTTGTCCTTGATATTATGATCGGTCATCTGGCTATCCGGAATGACCGTCAGGGGATAAATTGGCTCGTGGGAATGGCAGTCGCGCAGGCAGGAGGCAAAATCGAACAGCTTTTCTATCTCCTCAGGGTTGGCAACAGGCACAAGGATTTTCTCGTCCTGGTTTGTCTGCTCGCATTTACCGTTTTCCCTGCTCACGGCCAGCTTGCGGCCATAGATTTCCGTGACGAATGAACTCACCAGACAGGTCACCAGAATGAGTAATATGGTACTGTTCAATACATTCGCATCCACCAGGCCGACTTTAAAACCAACCAAAACAACCGCCAGGATGGCTGCGGCATGCGCGCTGCTGAGACCGAATATGACGTTCCGCTCAATGGCGGTCAGCCGGAAGACCTGCTGCGTTACCCAGGCAGCCAGAAACTTGGTCGTTAATGCGACCCCGATGAGCACCGCGGATAAATAAAGAACGTACCAGCCCTCAAACAATACCCCCAGGTCAACGACCATCCCCACGCTTATCAGGAAGAAAGGGATAAAAAGGGTGTTACCGATGAAAACAATACGGTTCATCAGCACCGATGATTCAGGAATCAGACTGTTCAGGGCAAGCCCTGCCAGGAAGGCCCCGATGATGGCCTCGATGCCGATCAGTTCCGAAAGAAAAGCCGCCAGAAACACCATGGCCAGGACAAAAAGGTACTGGGCACTTCCCTCTCCCTTGTAATTCCGGAAAAACCAGCGGGAAATCCAGGGTAAGCCAAACAGAATTGCAAAGATAAGCACTATGAACAAAATCGACATCAGCCATAAATCGCTGTTCGATTTATGCTGCGCCAGATTGGCGATAAAGGCGAGCAGCAGCAGCACCGCCGTGTCGGTTATGATGGTGCCGCCAACGGTTATGGAAACCGCCAGGCTTTTATTGATGCCCAGCCTGCTGGCAATCGGGTAGGCGAGCAAGGTATGCGTTGAAAACATGCTGGCCATCAGCAGGGCACTGTAAAATGGATATTCCAGCCAGTAATAGCAGGTAATAAAACCTGAAAAGAGGGGAATGAAGAAGGTGGCCAGCCCGAATACCAGGTAATACCGATACTTCAGCAGGCCCTGCATATCGAGTTCGAGGCCGGCAAGAAACATGAGGTAGATGACGCCGACCGTGCTGAATATGCTGAAATTGATCGCCCCCGATAAAAGATTCAAACCATAGGGACCTACCAGCATGCCGCTCAGGATCAGCCCGACAATGCCGGGAATTCTCATCCTGCGGAAAATCAGGGGGGTAAACAAAATAATGAGCAATATCAGGAGAAAAATCTGTACCGGGTTGGTCAAGGGAAAGGTAATATGAAAAGTGTGTTGCATCATGCCTGAACTCCTCCTTGCCCTTCATCACAAAAAATGGGAATATTTCTATCTATCCGTCCTTGAGAAGGCAATGCCTGTATATGAAAAAAACCGCCCCCCTTTCCCTCCCGCCTCATAATTCCAGATAAAAAGTGGCTCCCTTGCCCGGCCCGGGGCTTTCGGCCCACAGCTTACCGCCCAGGGCGTTCACCAGGATGCCTGCCACCGGGAGGTTGAGGCCAAAACCGGCCGGACGACGTTTTTCAGGCTCCAGGACAAAGGCCTTGAAAATATCTTCCAGATCCCCCGCGTCAATGCCTTTGCCGGCATCGGCTACGGATATTCTTGTTTTGCCGTTATGGCGCACGGCCTCAAGGACGATTTTCCCGCCGGGATCTGAAAAGCTGACGGCATTGTCAATAAAGGCTCCCAGCACCCGCTCCAGATATTCAGGATCCGCCTTGACCGTCATCTCCGGGCTGATGCGGTTATCAACCGTGACCGGACGCGCGGCCATCGCACTCTTCCTGCCGGCAAGCAGGCCGGAGATGGTGTCCTGCAGAGCGATCTGCCGCATGTCTGGCTTGAGGTTGCTGCCCGCCAGCCCGAAATAGGTCAGCAGGGTCTCCGCCAGTTTCTGGATACGATCGAGCGGCGAGTTGATTTCGTTGGTGAGGTAGATAAGAAAGGACATCTTGTTGCCGTCCAGCTGTTTCACCCGCTCATGGGCCTTGACCAGCTGGGCCGTCCTCTCCTGGACCATTTTCTCGAGGTTTTCACTGTAATTTTTCAGCTCAACATTCTGCCTTTCCAGGGTCAGCTTGAGCATCCTGTTTTCGATACCCTTCTCAATGACATTCAGCAGCTGCTGCTGGTTGACGGGCTTGAAAAGAAAATTGAAGATGTGACCCTCGTTGATGGCCCGGACAATATCGTTTTTCTCCGCCTGGCCGGACAGGACAACCTTGCACACATCCGGATGTTTCTTATGCAGCCGACTGAGCAGCACGCTGCCGCGCATTTCCGGCATGAGCTCATCGCAGATAATAAGATCCACCTGATTGTTGTCAACAAAATCCTCGACTTCTTCCGGGTTTTCAAAGGTATGAACGTTATACCTGCGCTTGAGCAATATCTTGAGCTCAGTGAGAATAGGACGTTCGTCGTCCACAATCACCACGGTATATTTCTCGTTGTTGTCCCGAGACATTATTTCAAAATTCATAGGGATCTTTCCCCTCCTTGTCGGCACGGGTTGCGGTCACCCGGCGCAGAAATTTATCCTGTTTACGCCAATAAAAACCGGCACGGAAAAATCCGCCTGGCAGTTACACAAAAAGACGCACGGTAAAGCATGCCCCCTTGCCTGCCTCACTTTCAACAACAATCTCCCCTCCGTGGGTATCAATGATCCGGTGGCACAGATTCAGACCAAGGCCGGTGCCGCTGCCGATATCCTTGGTGGTGAAAAACGGGTCAAAAATCTTATTGATGAATTCCTTGTTGATGCCGATGCCATTATCCTCAAAACGGGCCTCGATGCATTTTCTCTTGACGTTGTGATAGGTGGTAATGACGATTCGTCCTTCTTTCTTGGACAAACCCTTTTCCTTGATGGCATCCCGGGCATTCATGATGAGATTCATGAACACCTGGCCCATTTCCTGCGCCAGTCCCTGAAAGGGCGGCAAATGGGGGGCCAGATTCTTGACGATCTCCAGATCGTATTTGACCTGATTATGGGTGAGCACCACAGCATCGCTGACAATGGTATTCAGATCGCAGGAACTGAAAACCTCCTCACTGTGGGCCATGCGCTTGGTACTTTTGACGATGTGGTCGATCCGCTCAACCGACTGAATGTTGCGGTTGGCGATGTCATCGATCCCTTCCAGGACAAGATCCATATCAAGTTCGGCCATCAGGCGCCGTATACGTTCTCTCTCCTCAGGCAGTTGGGACGGATCGGCTTGCAGATATTTCTGCAGCTCTTTGAGCAGTTTTTTCACATATTCGATATTCATCTTCAACCCGTCCATGGAAAAACTGATAGCCTGGGACGGATTGTTGATCTCATGGGCGATTCCGGCAACCATGGTACCCAGCGAGGCAAGCTTCTCCTGCTTGATAATACGAGCCTGGCTTTCCAGCAGGGCATCCTTGGCCATATTGCGTTCGGTGATGTCCCTGACCATGGCGATAAAGAGATGTTTCGGGCCGCGGAACATCTCGCTCAAGGAGATTTCCAGGGCGAAATTTGAGCCGTCCTTTCTTTCTCCGGTCAGCTCGATGGGGGTGCCCATGGCCTTCACCAGCAGAGGCGTAACAATCTGGTCCATTATTTCCGCCTTCTTTTCATCGTCAGAAGCCTTCACCAGGGTGCCGATATGCCGTCCCAGCATCTCCGCCTGGGAATAATTGAACATCCTCGAAGCAGATGAGTTGCACGATTCAATCCGCCACTGTTCATTTAAGGTAATCAGGCCGTCGAACATGTTTTCAATGATTGACCGCACCCGGATCTCAGCCTGCTCCCGTTCGCGAATGGATTCCGACAGGCGCTTGACGCCGAGAAATGTGCCCATCAGGCCAAGAAACCAGAGGGTGCCATGGGCCATGCAGAAGGTGAAAATATCCTGCTTGGACATGGCCAGCAACGGTGCCATGGGAATGGAGACGCTGATCCCGCCGCCGATGTCGCCCTTTCTGTAGCCCTGGGCAGTGGGATGGCATTCCTGGCAGCTTGGGTCCGCAGGCATGGGACGCATGAGACGCAGATACTTTTCTCCGTTGATTTCCTCAATGGTATGCGCGTCATCACCGCCGTCATCAAAGGTTTTCAGGGCAGCCGCCTCCCATGGATCCGGGGCGTTTTCCGGACGGAGCGGGTCGAGACTCGTCATATGGCCGTATGGACCGTTCCCCTTAGTGCGCTTCTCATAGACCAGGCGGATCAACTGCTCCGGGTTGACCAGGGTCAGACGCTTGCCCGCGTCCGTGGTGCCCCGGTGGGCGGGGATGTTCTTCAGATATGGGTTCGGTTGTGTTTTATCATCTATCGGCACAAAGACTCCCTGATGGCTGGCGGCCCAGTTATAAAACACCAAGTCTTCGTCAAAAACCGTGGCAGCCTCGACCAGGGCTATCTTGGTTGTTCTCTGTTTGTGCAGGGTGATATTCCACGCCAGGGAGGCAAAGACAATAATCGTCCAGATGGCGGCCAGCTGCCAACCGTAACGACCGATCCCCTCGTAGTTGATCTCTCTTTCAACCTTGATCTCATGATGTGTGCGCAGATAGCGCTCGATGACGATGAAAAGAGGGAGAGTAAAGAGACAGGTGGTGCCGCCGACAATGAAATGCTCCACGTCAAAATAATGGATATCCGGATGGATGATCAGGTCCGTCAGCGAGCTGAGATTACCCAGCAGGACGATGATCATCAGATAAAACAACCCTCTGTATTTTAGTGGATTCATATCCCGCATACCTGACAGATTTCCCCCCAGCCTCCTCAGGTTATCGGCTGGATAATGTCTCCGTAAGCCTTGACCTTACGGCGCAGGGTATCTTTGGAAATCCCAAGTTCGCGGCAGGTCTGCATTGTTCTGAAATTATTCCGGGTCAATGCCGCCATAATGGAGTGTTTTTCAATTTCCTCCAGGGTCATGGGCTCTCCGGTCTCGGGGTTGACCAGTGCCTGATCGGTCTCCGATTTCCTCTGGAATTTCGTCGGCAGGTGCCGGGGGAAGATCAATCCCTTGCTGCAGAGGATAAAAGCGTATTCGATGATATTTTCCAGTTCACGGACATTGCCTGGATAATCATAGTGCATGAGGATTTCCAGAGCCTCTTCGGAAAGACCCTCCACTTCCTTGCCGCGCTGCCGGTTAAATTTCCTGATGAAATGTTCAGACAGCAGGGGCAGATCCTCCATGCGGTCCCGCATGGGTGGAACCTGGATTTTGACGATATTGAGCTGACGATAAAAATCCTCCCGGAACTCGTTATCTTCAACCAGCTCTTCAAGATTCTCGTTGGTGGCGGCGATGATGCGTGCATCGGTCCTGACCGGCATGTCCGAACCAAGGGGCACATAGGTCTTACCCTGCAGGACCTGGAGAAGCTTGGCCTGCATGGTGGAGGAGATATCACCGATCTCGTCAAGAAAAAGCGTTCCCTTTTCAGCGGCGGCAAAATAACCCTTCTTGTCTTTCTGGTCTTCGTTGAAGGCCCCTGCCCTGTAACCGAAAAGCTCGGCCTCCAGCAGCTTTTCCGGCAGGGCGCCGCTGTTGACTGCCACAAAGGGCATCATATTCCTGTTGCTCTGTTTGTGAATGGCTCTGGCGATCAACTCCTTGCCGGTTCCACTCTCGCCGACGATCAGGATATTACTATCGCTTCTGGCGAATTCAGGGAGAAGCGCCAGGATATTCTGCATCAGGGGACTGTTGGCGAGGATGCCGGTCTGTTCCCTTTCCGCCGCCAGATGGCTGCGCAGACTGTGAATTTCCGTGAGATCCCTGAAGGTCTCCACTGCGCCGATGATTTTACCGAACTCGTCAACGAGAGCGGTGGCGCTGATGCTCACGGAAATCTCTTTGGCATTCTTGCCATGGATGATAATGTCGAACACATCGACCTTTGACTGGGACTTCATCGCCTTGGCCAGAGGGCAGTTTCCCTCGCATACGCTCCCGTCAAAGACGTCCCTGCACCTTTTGCCGAGAACCTCTGCGCTCCTGTATCCCGTGATGGTTTCCGCGGCCTTATTGAATGAGGTTATCTTAAAGGCATGGTCTACCGTAAAAACGCCATCCCCAACACTATCCAGAATGTACTGTCTCTGAATGGCACCGGTGTTGTCACGAAAACTCTCAACTCCGCCGATAATTTTTCCAGTTGCATCCAGCATGGGAGCCGCCCTGACACTTACGGGCAGGACGCGATGGTCCGCCGTCTCGATATAAAAACACTCCTCCACGTAAGGCTTGCCGGTATTGATCGCCTTGGCCAGTGCCATTTTGTCCACCGCAATATTGGCTCCTTCCTGCCGAACAACATCGGCAAAGAATTTGCCAAGCACCTGCTCCTGCTTGAAGCCGGTTATCAGCTCTGCGGCCCTGTTGAACAAGGTGATCTTGAAATCCATGTCCACGGTCAAGACACCATCAAAAACACTGTCCAGAATCAGCTGGCGATGAAAAATCTCCGTAATTTCCTGAAAAGACTGCACTCCTCCGACAATATCCCCGCTGTTGTCCACCAATGGCGAGGCGCTGACCAGTACCGGCACCAACCTGTCTTCCACCTTCAGGTGGCGGGTCAATTTAAGCAGCGGTTGTCCTTTTTCCAGAACATGACCGACGATGCAGAATTCCTCACGCAAGGATGAAGCGAAAAGATCACGGCATGTTTTGCCCAGGGCTTCGTCTTCACTGATACCGGTGATGCTTTGAGCGGATTTGTTGAAGGAGGTAATTTTGAGAGCAGGGTCAACGGTAAACACCCCTTCCGTAAGGTTATCGAGAATGAGCTTACGTTGGATGGCATCGCTGAAGATGGCTGAGGACAGGCGCTGTAATGTACTGATGACATTCGAGAGTTTGTCGTCTTGAATCATCTTGTCAGGACCCCCGCTTGCTATGGGATATTGCCACCGCAATATCTATTTTAAAAAAAAGAGCGCGATTTATGGGAAATAAAGCATTTTTTCACAAATTTTGCAAGTTGCTTCACTGAGGTAAAATGTCGCCCATGACACACAGAAGGAGCATATGGTGGCGATTAGTCTTTTGCCTGAGGGAATCCCGGCACCATCATTGTCATCCACTTTACTAAAGTCTTGATTATTTCAAGAACACCCGCAAAAAAATTGAGGAAGGCATCGTATCCATGATGCGAAGAGAAGCTGTATGGACTATATTATGATGATACTGTCATGGCCGAGGGCACTTGGGGCAGGCACGACAGAAAATGATCGTCCTTTCCACCATTTAGCACGGGAGGAACCCATGGGTACCTGAAAACAGAATCAGCCGTTATCTCCGGGCGGGATAAAAAATATTTGGCACGCGGTAAAACCTATTATAATCGGCATTGTCGGTTTATGCTTTCTGGCATGGCTGGTAAGTCTTCTCTAAACAACCCTGATTACAGTAATTCCTGGGGGAACAAAAAAGAAATTTCACAGTCCCTTCATGCACCAGGCAGCAATCAGAGTCTATCAGATGTTTACACCAGCACGGATCAACAGATTTTTTTTTAAAAGAGTCAGATGACGTTTTCATGGGAAATGATCGATTGGCAGTATTTGCCGGTCAAACAGATTTGCTCTGCAGATTCGCCCAAACCACAATGACACAAAGGGAATCCCAATGCTCACATATATGAAACACCAGGCTGGCCGCTTCGAAAACGTCGATACTCTTGAGGGATGCCAGATAGTGAGAGTTGTTGCCCCCACACAGCAGGAAATTTCCCTCCTCCAGGACACGCTCCACATCCCGGCAGATTTCCTTATGGCAGCCATGGACCGTGACGAACGTCCCCGCATTGAGATTGATGATCCATGCCGCCTGGTAATCCTTCGCATCCCCCACCATGACGAATCATCAGATACCCCATACGTCACCCTGGCCCTGGCTCTCATCCTGACTCCCACCCACATCATAACCGTATGTTCGCAAGAGTCCATGTTGTGGCGGGACCTGCTCACCGTTCGCCATCGTCTCCCGCCCCCTGAAGACCGCGTTTCCTTTCTCTCCGCCTTGTTCCTGCAGGTAGCACGGCAGTACCTCGTTCTGCTTCGGCAGATTCGTGACCAGGCAGACGCCGCGGAAAACGCCATTCACGGCTCAATGAAAAACGAAATGCTGATCCGCATGCTCAATCTGGAGAAATGCCTCGTCTTCTTCACCACCTCACTTCGGGCCAACGAGCCGCTCTGGGACCGCTTCAGACGAATTCACGGCCGTGACTTGACTGAGGACGAAAAGGATCTGATTGATGATATTAAAATTGAATTCCGCCAAGCCCAGGAACTGGCTGACATATACAGCAATATCCTGAGCGGGATGATGGATGCCTTTGCTTCGGTTATAGCAAACAATCTCAATGTGGTAATGAAGCTGCTGACGTCAATTACCATCATACTGATGTTGCCGACCCTCATTGCCAGCATCTATGGGATGAACGTTGAACTTCCATTGCAGCACTCGCCCCATGCTTTCCTGATTCCGATGGTACTCTCGTTTGTTCTATCAGCCATCGCAATCACTGTGTTCTTCTTCAAGAAGTGGTTTTGACGCAAGCACAATGAATTGCCGGCAACAAGGCGGAACCACCAGGGAAAATCATGCCCTTTCACTTTGCTCTGCGATGACTTCCGGCTGATATCAAGTTTGCGCCTGAAAATAAAACTAAAAAAAATTACCATTTCATTATATTTTCATCGGGAATATACGTTAAAATTGTTTTACTTCAATAAAAGGATTGCCGTGGTAAAAACAAACATTTCCCTTCACCCACAGAAACATTTTTCCCCTGTGATCTTTCACATCATATCCATCCCTGAGCATGTCTCATTGATACCAGCATAAGGAGTGAAACCCATGCCAGAACAATTCAGAGATAAAGCTTTACCGTTAAACCAAGAAGGCGTGGCCGAGGTTGTCGATCGCATGCAAGTCACGGTTGCAGAGTTGTGGGCCGTACTCAATGTCGAGACACGAGGCTGCGGCTTTCTGGCCGACCGGCGCCCGATGATTCTGTTTGAACGCCATATTTTCAGCCGCGAAACCGACCATCAATTTGATATTTCTTATCCGGACATCAGCAACCGGAAGTCCGGTGGCTACGGGGCCGGTGGCGGCGCCCAGTATGAACGCCTGTACCGCGCCCTGGCCCTGGACCGTAAAGCCGCCCTGCGCAGCACCTCCTGGGGTATCGGACAGCTCATGGGGTTTAATGCGGAAATTTCCGGGTACGCAGGAGTGGAGGAAATGGTGACAGCCATGACAATTTCCGAAAATCATCAGCTACTCGGCATGGCGGGTGAGATCACCAGCAACAGGCTTGACCGTGCCCTGCGCGCCCATGACTGGGCCGCCTTTGCCCGTGGATACAACGGCCCTGAATATGCCAAAAACAGCTATGATACCCGACTTGCCGCCGCCTACCAGAAATACACCCTGGGACCGCTGCCGGATCTGGTTGTCCGCGCCGTCCAGATTTACCTCATGTATCTGGGCTATCATCCCGGTTCCGTTGATGGCGTATCAGGCCGCTTTACCCGCTCAGCCTTGAACGAATTTCTGGAACAGCAAGGTTTGCCGGTCACCGCTGAGATCAATGAAGATCAGCTTGCGATACTGCAGCAGGAAGTTGAAAAACTTTCCGACTGACAGCTCCACACCTGAAAAATCCCGGCCGGCACCTTCCGCCGGCCGGTTCGGCCCACCACAAAAAAAACACATCCCTTTGACAGGCCACGGAAACACAAACAAACCGCTGTAAAAAGCTGCAGATTTACCGGAAAATTTCTGCTAGAATATTATCAGACGTATAGGAGGTATGACTCTATTCCTTTGCAGAACTCTTCGCACCCATCATGCGAGAAGCTGGGCAACATGTCGCGGCAGGCACACCCGCAAGAAAAAAGGGAAATTATGTTTTCTGATGGCAACAACTCCTGCAGCCAGCTCTTATTGTCTCCTTACGGGTGAGCAGCTTGCCGGGAAAAAACAGCAATAAGCCGGGTATCAGTATCGGCTGGTGTCTCAATATCGGCCAGGGAATCATTTTTATTCTGGTGGCGTTTTTTCTCGTTTATAATGTCAGAATTTCTATGCGGGAGCAGGCCATGTTTGAGGCAGCTGACAAGGCAAAGCTCATTCTTGACCGCAACCTGTCAATTCACAGGTATTTTTCAGACAATCTCAAACCAAAGGTTTTCGAACTGACGGAGACCTGCCGGCCTCAAAATTATTTTGAACCAAGCTGGATGTCTTCAACCTTTGCCGTCCGGGAAATCGACAAATACTCGCAAGAATTGAGTGGTGAAAAATACTACTACAAAGAGTGCGCCATAAATGCCCGCAGCCCACGCAACGAGGCTGATGAAATTGAAAAATCATTTCTGCTTGAACTCAACCACAACCCGCAGCTCAATATCCGTTCCTTTGTCCGGGAGATACATGGTGAAAATTTTTATGCCACCATGCGCCGGGGCGAGGCCATGGAAGAATCCTGCATGCGCTGCCACAATACGCCTGAGCAAGCACCCCAGGGCCTGGTGCAGGTTTATGGCCCGGAGAGAAGTTTCGGCCGCAACGTCGGCGAGATTGTTTCGGCAATTTCAATCAGAGTGCCTCTCTCTTCAGCCTTTGCCAATGCCGATCGTTTTTCACAACGTCTTTCCCTGATACTTTTAGTCTTCCTGATAGGCCTTTTTATCGCTCAGTTTTTTATCTACCGGCTATTTGTCGGTAAACCCTTGGGAAGACTCCGCGACAAGGCCCTGCAGATCAACAATAGCGACGAACACCTCGGCGAAGAAATTCCCCTGCCCTATGCCAGAGAATTGAACATCCTCGCCCAATCCTTCAATAAAATGTCCATAAAGTTACGCCGCAGCATGGATAACCTGGAACATCAGGTGCATGAGAGGACCTCAGAACTCATGGAGTCCAACCAACAGCTACAGAATGAAATCCACGAGCGTGTACAGACTGAAAAAGGAAAAGAGAAACTCATTGAACAACTGCACCAGGCCCTGGCTGAAATCAAAACCCTGCATGGCATTATCCCCATCTGTTCATTCTGCAAAAAAATCCGTGATGACAAAGGGTACTGGAGCCAGGTCGAGGCCTATGTGCAAAAGCACACCCAGGCAGAATTCAGTCATGCCATCTGCCCTGTATGTCTGAAAGAACATTATCCGGACCTTGTGGATGATTAATACTTGAAAATTATCTAATAGAGCATTATTTACTAATTCCCCCCCCGCGGATTGGTAGCGCCGCTGGGCTTTGTTGAAAATGGAAAGATAAAAACCAGGAAAAAGAAAGGAAAAAAAATGGGAAAAAAATCCTTAGGCCTCATATTAATCATCCTCATCACCCTGGTCTGTTGTGCCGGGTGCGGAGGCGACTTGCAGACCAATAATACCAGTCAGGATAAAAAATCCGAGGCCGGGGCTGGTAAGGCCTATGCGGCCGTGAAAAAAATTATTGAACCCGGGCAGCTTATCAGCAGAACGGAGGCAGAATCCTTTACCGGGGAAAAACTGAAGGAAGGCCTCTGTGATGAGAAAACTGCGGTGGGTATGAAAAAATGCTTCTACGGATCCACCAACGCGGATTCCGCCAATTTTTTTCAGATCAGTATCCAACAATCACTATTTATGCCGCAAACCGCCCTGGAATCAGGGCAGACCCCAAAAAACATCTTTGACCATACCAAGAAAATTCTTTCCGAGGGCCGGATCGATCTCAAAGGACTCGGCGATGAGGCCTTCATCGGCACAATCGCCCTGCATATTCTAAAAGGCGACTTTTATATCACGATACGATTAGGGAATCCCAACGGCAAGGAGAACAAAAAAGAGCTTGAAGCAGCCGGCAGAAAGGCTCTGGAGAACCTGGACTCTCTGCTGATATAATCTCCCCTGCTGCTTGCTCAAGTTCAGTAATCCGGGATGGCTTGATAACTGAGATCAGGGAATGCGCCACATTCGCTTTTCGCGGATAAACCGTGTTAAACGATCCCATCATCATCCTCTCCTGCAGTTGCCAACACATCACCTGCAACAAACCTTTATCAAGGTCAGCGCAAGCTGCCGCACAATGAGTATTGCCATGTCAGAACCCAACATACCAAGCAGGCACTATCAGGAACTTGCCAATCTCTTCCCCGAGGCCATGGCCGCCCTGGAAAACCTCGGCTCAACCCTCCGCAGTTCGGGCCCCCTCGATGAAAAGACATCACATCTGATCCAGCTTGCCGGAGCTGCGGCAGCCCAATCAGAAGGTTCCGTCCATTCCCACACCCGCAGAGCACTGGAGGCAGGAGCCACCCGGGAGGAGATCTATCATGCCCTGCTGCTGCTTGTTTCAACGATCGGCTTCCCCAAAGTCACGGCCGCTTTCTCGTGGAGCAAGGATGTGCTGGACAAACAGGACAAGGGATAGGCGCTGAGGTGCAATTTTGCTGATCAGCGCTTGCGTCTTCTCCCACGTTGGGGGCAGACCCCTTCATCACTGCATCGTTCTTTATCCGCCTCTCCTGCCGCAACTGAACAGGTAAAACGGCTATTGATTGAAAGTAAATGTTTTTATGATTTGAAAATCAAAAAAAATCATATACAACAGATGTTGTAGAAAAGTATTTTCAGATCATGTTGTAACAGCAAAGAACAGTGTACACGGATATTCGCAGCGACAATTGGGAATCATCCGCAGCACAGTCAGCGTGCCACAGTTCCTGCGGATGGCTGCAAATGAAAACAAATGACAATGGAGTGATTCGATGAGCATGATGCAGGAATTCAAGACATTTGCCATGAAAGGCAATGTGGTTGACATGGCAGTTGGTATCATTATAGGCGGTGCCTTTGGGAAAATCGTTTCCTCTTTTGTTGCCGATGTTATCATGCCGCCCATCGGATTTCTCGTCGGCGGCGTTAATTTTACCAACCTGGCAATAACAATAAAAGACGCTATCGGCGACGCACCGGCCGTCACCTTGAATTATGGAAAATTTATCCAGTCTATAGTGGATTTTCTCATCATCGCCTTTGCCATATTCGTGGCTGTTAAGGTAATGAATTCCATGAAAAAAAAGGAAGAGCAAGCACCGGTATCGCCTCCCCCGCCGTCAAAGGAGGAAGTTCTTCTGGCAGAAATCAGAGACCTGCTCAAACAGAAATAGGAAATAGCCCTGTATCACCGGCCTTCGCAGATGCTGCCGGCTGCTTTTCACCATCCGTGACCATATCGATCGGCAGCAGAGGCATGAGATTATTCTGTGGCAGCACAGCTTTGATCCAGCAGGCAGAGCTATCAGAGGAGAAACATGGTTGAGGACACAAATTTACCTGCGGTGAAACAACAACTCAAGGAACTCATTCAACAACGCGCCTATAAAAAAAACAGCGTTTTCAAAACGCCCTCAGGGGTGGTGAGCACTTTTTTTGATTTCCTTGAAGTTTCCCTCAAGCACAAGGGGATACAGCTGGCCGGCGAAGTTGTATACAATGAGATCAACGATCTTGACATTCATGCTGTCGGCGGCCCGTCCCACGGGATCGTATCCATCCTGTGCCGGGCTGCTTTTCTCAAGGAAATCGGTGTATTCTACATCCGGGACAGTATCAAGAAGGAAGGAAACATCCATGCCCCCAAGTGGATAGAATCACGCATCAAGGGCGGCGACAGGGTGGCCATTGTGGGGGATGTGGTATTCTCCGGCAGCCAGATTATCCGCGCTGTGCAACAGGTCATGCAGCTAGGAGGCGAGATCAAGAAAATCGTCATCATCATCGACACACAGGAGGATGACGGGATCGAAAAAATTCATCAGTTCCTGCGTACCAACATGTTGGATGTGCCGGTCAAGGTCATCTTCACCCGGGATGAACTGACCACTGAGTCTCCTTCCCTGTAAGAGGTTCAGCAATTATTGACTGCCTATCACCAAGTCTCGAATCGTCCGTCATTCCGGTAGATCCTGGATCAAGTCCAGGAGGAATCCAGGTCCTCCCCCGGATGTCGGCTGGAACCATGCTGGCATGACGGCACAGCCAATCGGAATGACCCATCCTGCCTCCATCTCTTTAAAATCCGTTATCCAAATCCTCATCAATTCCTAACCCCATTCTAACGATCTATTTCTATAATAAAGTCTCATCAAGATTAACAGCATGGGGCCATATATGAAATATCAGTATATCAGTAAAAATTGCCCACCCGAGGAGAAGACCTGGCTTTGTGCCGACTGTCGGGAAACAAATATAGAGAAGATCCAGGCCGGCAGGTGGCAGTTGGTCGGTGTCAGTACGGATAGCACTATCCTCTGCGAAGCATGTGATCATACGGAACAGTTGGTCAACCGACCGGCGGCGGCATTTGCGGCAATTCGTTCATTTTTACTGACCCTGCATTAACTGCTCCTTGGCCGAGATATACAGATTGATCTTGTCCGCAAGAGCTGCTACCTGCTCGGAAGAGCAGAGAACCAGGTCATAGAACTTTTTCCCTTTCTCCTTCAGGGGGTCACGTTTCATTCTCCATGTTACGGATCGCCAGTTGCGGGTGCCCCTTTTGTGCCCGCTGTAGGGTCTCCAAAGCCTCTGGGTAGCGGAAATGTTCGATTCGCTGTTCCAATTCCATGCCTAGAGGGCCAAGGGCGGCCTTAAGCAGCGCGCCGTGTTGTTCAAGTATCTGGTTGGCGTGGCTACTATCTACCGCCAGCATTGCTTCCAGTTCGGTAAGCACCTGCCGTACCACTGCCCAGTCCACTTCGCCTTCATAGGTGACCGTAGCCTCCTCCGGCAGGGCCAAGAGGATTGCCGCTGTCAGTCGATGGAGCTCGCTTCCCACAGAGTTGGAGAGCCGTTCGATGACAGCCAGGTCGTGGCCGTCCTCCTTGATCATTGTCTCCAGTTCGGCGGCCAGATGCTGCATACCGGTCGCCCCCAGCATACCCGAGGTGCCTTTCAGGGTATGGGCAAGGCGCTTGGCCCCATCCCAATCGTCCTGGTCTATGAGCTCCTGCAGCCGGGCCATGTCAGCTGCATGGTCAACCGCATAGCGACGTAGCAAGCGTAGGTAGGTGGCCAAGTGGCCGTTCAGCATCTTGAGACCTCGTTCGGTCTCCAGACCTGGAATAGCCGCAAGTGCGGCGGGAAGCGCCCTTCCCTCGACATGGCCGCAAGGAGGAATCATCGCGGTGTCGCCTGGCAGCCAGCGCAGCAAGGCGCTGAAAAGCTGCGCCGGATCGACCGGCTTGGCGATGAAGTCATTCATGCCGGCGGCATAGCAGCGTTCGCGATCCTCATCGAAGGCATTGGCGGTCATCGCCAGGATGGGAAGCGTCGCGTAGCCGGGCAGCGCACGGATGGCGCGGGTTGCCTCCAGACCGTCCATGCGCGGCATCTGCATATCCATAAGGATCAGGTCATAACCGCCATCACGAGCTTTCGCCAATGCCTCAAAACCGTCGCCTGCGATCTCCACCAGCAGCCCGACCTCAGCCAGCAACTCTACCGCGACTTCCTGATTGATCTTGTTGTCTTCGACCAACAGAATGCGGACGCCAGGCGGCATGGCTTGCAGACTCAATTCGGCGACGGCGGCCATCTCACCTGCCAGTTCTTCCGGCCTGAGATTGCTCTTGCCGAGGCGGGCGGTAAACCAGAAGCTGCTGCCCTGGCCTGGTACGCTCTGGGCTCCCGCCTCGCCCCCCATAAGCTGCGCCAGCCGCCGGGTGATGACGAGACCCAAGCCCGTACCGCCGTAGCGGCGCGAGGTGCTGACATCGACCTGCTCAAAGGCGGCGAACAAGTCCGCAATCTTGGCAGGCGGAATGCCGATGCCGGTGTCCGTCACTTCGAAGCGCAACAGCAGGTCGGTTGGCGTTTCCTCCATCTTGGAAAGTTGCACGCTGATCTTGCCCTGCTCGGTAAATTTGATGGCGTTGGAAAGATAGTTGAGCATGGCCTGTGCCAGCCGGGTGGAATCACCCACCAGCACCGGCGGCAGATCATCCCGGTCCACGACGAGTTCCAAACGCTTGTCGCGTACCTTGGGGCCGATCATGGAGATGACGTTGTCCAGCATGGGGCTGACGGCAAAAGCGCCGACACACAGCGTTAGCTTGCCCGCCTCGATCTTGGAAAAATCGAGTATATCGCTGATGACCGAGAGCAGGTGTCGGGAGGCATCAACGATTTTGCCCAGCTTCTCCGTTTGCGCCGGATCGGGATTGCCGCGCTGCAACAGGTGGGTGAGGCCGACGATGGCATTCAGGGGCGTGCGTATCTCGTGGCTCATGTTGGCGATAAAGGCGCTCTTAGCCACATTCGCCGTCTCGGCCGTTACCTTGGCCTTCTCCAGTTGGATATTTTGTTCCTGGAGCGCCAGCACCAGGTGTTTTTGTTCGGTGATGTCTCTGAAAACGGCAAGAAGATAGGAATCTCCCCTCACCATCATTGGAGTGGCATTGATATCCGCATAGAAAATCGTGCCGTCCTTTCTCTTCACCCGCATATTCTGCGCGAGACTGATTTTGCCTTCGAGCTGACGCTCGATTTGACGGTTGACGTTGGCGAAGTCTTCCTTGCGATAGATATCATCCACCCTCAGTTCGAGAAACTCATCGGAGCTATATCCGAGCATGCGGTGAAGCGAGGTGTTGCCCATTTTGAACTGCTTGGTTTCGGCGTCCACCAGGACGATTCCGTCCTGGACGGAGTCGAAAATGGTCCTGAGTAGAACTTCGGATTCCGCCCGTGCCTGCTCTGCCCGCTTACGCGCGCTGACATCGCGTACTGTGCCCTTCATGAATATCTGCCCCCCCGTCTCAATGCGTGTCAGCAGCACCTCGGCGGCAAAGGTTTCACCGTTCAGGCGCCGGTGTTCCCACTCAAAAAGAAGCGAACCATCGCGCAGGGCGGTCGCGATCATCTCCGGTGCCACCTCCACCGAGGGGCGTCCGTCGGGTTGCCGCTCGGCCGAAACGTCCCATAGAACAAGGGAGGCGAACTCGGCCTTGCTGGCGGCCCCAAACATTTGCAGCGTTGCCTGATTGGCGTCAGTGAAGCGCCAGGACGGAGGCTTCAGCACCATCAAGGCATCGCGCGAACTCTCGAACAGCTCCCGGTATCTTTCCTCGCTATCACGTAGCGCCTGCTCGGCGGCTTTGAGCGCAACCCGTGCCCGCTGGCTGATGATGCCGTAAGCAATATCTTCGGCCATCTCTCCCAGGAGCGTGGTTTCCTCATCATCAAAGGCAGTCGTCCCTGACGAATAGATGCTCAAGGCGCCGAAGACCCTACCCCCGTCGCAGAGGGGCAGTGTGATGTTCGCGGTATAGCCGTGGGCCAGCGTGGCGTCTTTCCAGGGTGCGAATCCCGGGGCGCTGACGATGTCGCAGCAAACCTGCACCTTGCCGCTACGGATGGCACGAGCAATCGGCGTCTGGCCCGCGTCGGTATCGGCCCAGGTGCGGCACTCCGTCGGAGGGAAGTCTTCCCCGGCGCCAGTCGAGGCCACGGGCGTGAGCGTCTTTTCCGGGTCGTCATCGGCATAGCAGATTCCTGCTAGACCATAGCCCCCCTTGTCGACGATATTGCGCACGGAGGTCTGGATCAACTCATCCTCGCTGGTCGCCCGCGCCAGCAAGCGATTGCCCGTCGACAGTACGCGCAGGGCGCGGTTGACCTGGGCCAGTGCCGCGTCGGCCTGCTTACGCCCAGTGATGTCGCGATCGATACCGTGATAGCCGCAGAGTTTGCCATCCCGGTCGATGACGGGGACAGCGCTTGTTTCAAGCACGAGCCGATGGCCGTCCTTGTGCAAATTGACATTCTCGATGTTGACCAGGGGTTGGCGCGCCGAGATGCTGGCGCCAAACAGATCCGCCACCCGTTGCGCCTCCTCGGCGGGCATCAAGTCGAAAGGCGTCTTGCCGATCACCTCCTCGGGCAGATAGCCGAGGAGGTCGTGGATTTTCGGACTCACGTAGGTGTAGACGCCCTGCTCGTCAACCTCCCAAATCCAGTCGCTCGTGGTTTCCACCAGATTGCGGAAGCGTGCCTCGCTTTCCTGCAGTGCGGCGGTTCGCTCGCGCACCTGCGAGTCGAGGCTCCCGTTCAGCAGGTAGAGTTCGGTCTGGATGGCCACCAGTTCCCGGCTCAGGTGGAGCATGTTCTCGTACAGCGAGAGCATCAGGTTCAGAACCTGCTTGCCGCCAGCGGCAATGATGTAACGCTTACCGCCGTAGGACACCACTTCGTCTCGCCGCTCTTCCGCATGCCGCCTTTCGATCGGGGTGTCGAGCAGCGAACGGATGCGGCCCAGCAGGTCGGCTGCGGCGAAGGGCTTAACGATATACGCGTCGGCACCGGAGTTGATCGCCTCGATGATGTCTTCCGGCTCCGACCGCACCGTGAGCAGTATCAGCGGGACGTTCCACAGCTCATCGTCACCCTTGATGGCGCGGCACAACTGATAACCGTTCATCACTGGCATGTTGATGTCGCTCATCACCAGGGCGGGACTGCGCGTATGCGCCGCTTGCAGGCCTTCCTCGCCGTTGTGCGCCACGCTCACCACGTAGCCCGCCCGGGCGAGGGTGCGGCGCAACAACTCCGCCCCCACTGGGTTATCCTCGACGATCAGGATCTCGGATTGTGGAGTATCCGATTGCGGAGTGCTGATTGCGGAATGCGGAATGGAACCGGTGCTCCGGCGCGTAGCGGTCGGAGCCTCAGCCCCGGGAAGCGCACGGCCTGCCCCTGGCGGGTGAATTCCGGGTTTAGTATCCGATTCATTTTCATTCATCATTGCGCACTCCCCATTCCTCATTCCCCACGCCGCATTCCCCATTTATCCTGCCAACTCCGGGTGTTCCTGCCGCGCCTGCTTTACGGTTTCCAGAGCCTCGGCGTAGAGGAAATGACCAATCTGCTGTTCCAGTTCCGCGCCCAAGGGGCCGAGCGCGACTTTGAGCAGCGCAGCGTGGGTCTCGATGATCTGGTTGACCTGCGCACTGGAAGCCGCCAGCATCTGCTCCAGTTCGGCCAGCACCTGCCGCACCACCGTCCAGTCCACTTCGCCCACGTAAGGGGCGGCAGCCTCCTCCGGCAGGGCAGTGCGTATCCTCGCAACCAACTGCTGTAAGGCGGTTTCAAGTGTGCGCACCAATCGTTCGATATCCGTCGCATCGTGGCCCTCCTTGATCGCGACCTCCAATTCGGCGGCCAGTTGTTGTACGCCGGTCGCACCCAGATTGCCCGAACTGCCTTTCAGGGTATGGGCCAGCCGCCTGGCCTCGTCCCAATCTTCCGAAGAAATCAGCTCAAGCAGTCGGGCCATGTCGTCGGCATGATCGACCGCATAGAGGCGCAGCAGACGCAGGAAGGCTTCGACGTTGCCGTTCAGCACCTTGAGTCCCTGCTTGGTGTCCAGGCCGGGGATGGCAGCGAGGGCAGCGGGCAGCGTCTCCGTTGCGCCGGAGACGGCGGGCATAACCATCGTTGTTGCGGGTAGCCAACGCAACAGCGTGCCAAACAGCTGCTCGGGATCGACTGGCTTGGTGATGAAGTCGTTCATGCCAGCCGCCCGGCAGTGTTCGCGATCTTCGTCAAAGGCGTTAGCGGTCATCGCCACGATAGGCAGCGTCGCGCCGTTGGACAGTTCGCGGATAGCGCGGGTTGCCTCCAGGCCGTCCATACCCGGCATCTGCATATCCATCAAAATCAGGTCATAGTCGCCTTTGCTGGCTTTTTCCAAGGCCTCAAAGCCATCGTTGGCGACCTCCACCTTCAGTCCGACCTCGGTCAGGAGTTCCACCGCCACCTCCTGGTTGATCAGGTTGTCCTCGGCCAACAGGATGTGCCCACCTGCTGACAATGTTTTCAAGCTCTGCTCGGTCACAAAGGGTGCCTCGGTCAATTCTTCCAGGCTGAGTTGGCTCTTGCCCAAGCGGGCGGTGAACCAGAAGGTACTGCCCTGGCCTGGCACACTCTCTACGCCGCTATCCCCGCCCATCATACGCGCCAGCCGCCGGTTGATGGCGAGCCCCAAACCCGTGCCGCCGTAGCGACGCGAGGTGGTAGCATCGGCCTGCTCAAAGGCGGCGAACAGGCAAGATAACTTCTCAGGAGCAATGCCGATGCCGGTGTCCGTCACTTCAAAGCGCAGCAGCAGGTCGGTTGCGCTCTCCTCTGTCATGCAAAAACGCACGGTAATCCTGCCACGCTTGGTAAATTTCACCGCATTGGAAAGATAGTTGAGCAGGGCTTGCGCCAGCCGGGTGGAATCACCCACCAGCACGGGCGGCAAATCGTCCCGCTCCACGACGAGTTCCAGGCCTTTGTCGCGTAGCCTGGGGCCGATCATGGAGATGACGTTGTCGAGCATGCGATCGAAGACGAAGTCGTCGTTATTGAGCGTCAGTTTGCCTACCTCGATCTTGGAAAAATCGAGAATGTCGTTGATCACCGAGAGCAGGTGGCGCGAGGCATCGACGATCTTTCCAAGCTTCTCCTGCTGCGCGGGATCGCTGTTCCTGCGCCGCAGCAGGTGCGTAAGCCCGATAATGGCATTCAGGGGCGTGCGTATCTCGTGACTCATGTTGGCGACAAAGGCGCTCTTGGCCATGTTCGCCGCCTCGGCAGAGGCCTTGGCCTGGGCCAGTTCGTGGGTCCGGGTTTCGACCAGTTGCTCCAGGTGATGGTGGTGCCCATCAAGTTCCATGGCGAGGCGTTTTTTCTCGGTGATATCACGAATATTGCACTGGATCACCTTAGTGTCATCCACCACATAGACATTACTGACGAACTCCACATGTAGCATGTTTCCCGTCGCGGTTGCCAAGGGAAGATCGTCATAGCGCACATACTCTTGCCGCTGCAATTCCAGAAATTTTTCCTTGTTCGCCGCGACATTTTTCAAGAAGCCCAACTCCCAGATGTACTTACCAAGGATCTCTTCGTGGGAGTATTCCAGCATCTCGATCAAGAACGGATTCACATCCACGACCCTGCCTGTTTCGGCATTCAGGATCAAGATGCCGTCTTTAGCCGCTTCAAAAAGACGACGATAGCGTACCTCGGAATCATGTACCGCTGCGGTGCGCTCGTGCACTTTTTGGTCAAGGCTTTCGTTCAGCAGGTTGAGCTGGGCCTGGGTGGCCTCCAACTCCCGGTTCTGCTGGAGAGTGTTCTCGTACACCGAGAGCAACAGGTTCAGGATCTGCTTGCTGGTACTAGCGATAGCGAAGCGCTTGCCGTCGTAGGCCACCACTTCCTTGCGCCGCTCTTTGATCCTTGGGCTCTCGGTCGGGTTCTTCAGTAGGGAACGGATGCGGTTAAGCAGGTTGGCCTCGGCGAAAGGCTTGACGATGTAAGCATCAGCGCCGCAATTAATCGCTTCGATGATGTCTTCCGGTTCCGACAGCACCGTGAGCAGGATTACCGGGATATTCCACAGGTCATCGTCATACTTGATCGCACTGCACAACTGGTAGCCGTTCATCACCGGCATGTTGATATCGCTCAACACCAGGGCAGGACGGTATCCATGCACCATGTGCAGACCGTCCTCGCCGTTTTGGGCCACGCTCACCGCGTAACCTGCCTTGACGAGGAGGCGGCGGAGCACTTCCGCTTCCACAGCGCTGTCCTCGACAATCAGAATATCGGAGTGTGGAGTGGTCGTAGCTTCAGCTACGGGAACGGCACGATTTGCCCCTGGCTGGTTAATTCCGGATTCCGCTTTCGATTCGTTTTCATTCATCATTCCACCTCCAATCATTCTGCACTCCGCAATCCGCACTCCAGTCATTCCGCATTCCGTTTCACCAATGCCACCAGCGCCGGGGCAATTTGTTCGAGGGGCAGCACGTATTGCACCGCCCCCAGTTCCACTGCCGCCTTGGGCATGCCGTAAACCACGCTGCTTGCCTCGTCCTGGGCGATGGTGACGCCACCGGCGGCGGCGATGTCGGCCATACCCTCGGCGCCGTCGCGGCCCATGCCGGTGAGCAGGACACCCACCGTGCCGGCGCCGAACCTGCGCGCCGTCGCGCGCAGGGTGACGGTCGCCGAGGGCCGGTGGCCGTCGCAAGGAGGAGCCTGTGTGAGATCAAATCGTCCGCTGTTGTTGAATTCCAGATGGGCGCCTTCGGGCGCAAAATAGACCACCCCGGTTTGTGGGAACTCGCCTTGAACTGCCTTGCGCACCGGCAGCGGGCTGACTTCGGCCAGCCATGCCACCATCCCGGAGAGGAAGTCGTTGCCGATATGCTGCACTGCCACCACCGGCACCGGAAAATCGGCTGGCAGGCGGGAGAGAATTTCTCGCAGAACTTGGGGCCCGCCGGTGGAGGCGCCGATCGCCACGATGCGCACGAGGGCGTGGGGAGGCAGCGAAAGAGGCGGCAGGGTTACGCGTATCGCTGCTGCGGTGCGATGACGGAACACATGCACGCCGGCAAGGATGCGAATCTTACTGGTGAGTTCCCGGGCCAGCGTATCCTGATTCGCATCGAGGATGGCGCGCGGCTTGGGGTAGACATCCAGCGCCCCCGCCTCCAGCAACCGAAAAATATTGGGCGAGCCCGGTTCCACCGACAAGCTTATCACCAGGATAGGGCGCGGATACTTGTCCATCACCGTGCGGGTGAACTCCAGGCCATCCATCACCGGCATGTGCAAATCCGTGCAGATAACATCGGGATTCAGCGCCGGAAGCAGATCGAATGCCTCCCTGCCGTTACCGGCGGTGCCCACCACCTGGATGTCGGGGGAGCGGGACAACAGGCGTTGCAGGATGTGCAGCGCAATGGGGGAGTCGTCCACCAACAGAACGTGGATTGGCGGATGCGGAGTGCGGAGTGCGGAACCTGTCGATTGGGGAATCATTTCGCGCTCCGCATCTTATTGGCTTTGGCTGTTTTGATTGATGAAACCGTGATGGCTACGAGTTCGTCAGCTTCCGCCATGAGCGGTTGTAATCTGGTCAACGGCAGAATATTTGCCTCGGCCAGCAGTTCCATCCAGTAGATACATTCGTCGGCCTCTTCTTCAACGATTCCCATCTTGGCGATAAAATCCGCAGGCGACTTGGCGCGACAAGCAGCACGGTAGTTCGCCCCAACTGACATCCCAGAGCGGAGCAATTGCTTGCCGATTACTGCAGCAGTCCTGCCCGCCAGCAACCCATCAACCAGCCCAATAACATCCAAGGCAAACTTCTTGCTCCGCTCTTTCAAGTTATTCCCCATTCAGCACTCCCCACTCCGCATTCCCCACTCCGCATTCAGCATTCAGCATTCCACATTCAGCATTCCGCATTCAAATGAGCCTTTTTAGAGTATCCAGCAAGATCCGCTGATCAAACGACGGTTTGGGGATGTAGGCGTTGGCGCCGGCGTCAAGGCCACGCCGTTTGTCTTCGTCGGAGGCGAGGGACGTCACCAGGATCACCGGCATATCCTGGTAGCGTGGCTCAGCGCGAATACGCGCCGTAAGGGCAAGGCCATCCATGTTGGGCATCATAATGTCTGAGACCACCGCGGCAAAGGGGCGGCTGTCGAGGCTGTTGAGCCCGTCCACGCCGTCCACCGCCGTGACCACTTCGTAGCCGCCATCCTCAAGTATGCGTTTTTCCATGGCGCGGATCAAGGCCGAATCCTCCACCAACAAGATCGAAGTCGGATTGCGGATTGCGGAGTGCGGAATAGAATCCGCACTCCGCAATCCCAATTCCGCATTCGATACACTCCGCACTCCGAATTCCGAATTCCGCATTCGACTTGTGCGCAGCAAGTCTGCGGGGTTCAACACCGGGCAGATTTCACCGCTGCCCAGCATGGCCAGGGCGGAAACGTTACGTACCCGCGTGAGCGGCGCGCCAAGCGGCTTGGGTATCACTTCTTCCTCTGCCGGCAGATCGTCCGCCAGCAGGCCGAGCCGCTCGTCCCCCACTTGGAGCACAATGCACGCCATGATGTCGGGAGTTGCCGGTCGCTCCTCGCCCGGTAACTCCAGCAGGTCGGTAAGGCGAGCGATGATCACCGGCTGGCCGTCGAGCATGACGGCGCAACGACCTTCAAGAGTGAAGACATCCGCTTCGCGCACACGCCGCGAGGTATGGACGAATTCGACCGGCAGTCCATATAGCCGACCGCCGACACTCGCCAGCAGGAGCCGCGTGGCGGTGACGCTCAAGGGCAAACGCAACTGCACCGTCAGTCCCTGGCCGGTGGCGGACTCCAGACGGATACTGCCCTTCATGTGCTCGACATTGACCCGTACCACGTCCAGCCCAACGCCGCGCCCGGAGAGTTCGGTGACGTAGGTGCTGGTGGAAAAACCGGGCATCAGGACCAGTTGCTGCACTTGGGCCGCAGTCATGGCGGCTAGCGCCGCCTCGTCGTGGAGGCCGCGTTTCTTCGCCTCCTGCCGAATCGCCGCCGGATCCAACCCGCGGCCATCGTCTTGCACCTCCAGTCGCACGTAGGCATTGTCGCGCACCGCTCGCAATCGCACCATACCATGACGCGGCTTCCCCAGTTGCTCGCGCTCGGCAGGCGACTCAATGCCGTGGTCGATGGCGTTGCGGATCAAGTGCATCAAAGGATCTTTCATTTCCTCAAGGATACGTTTGTCCACGGTGATGTCACCGCCTTCGAGCACTAGTTCCGCCTCCTTGCCCTGTTCCATGGCGAGGTCACGCACCGTGCGCGGAAACAGCGCGAATACCGTGGAAAGCGGCAGCAGGCGGATGCTGCGCACCTGGTCTTCCAGCAGCTTGCCGATGGACTCCAGGCGCGCGCTGTCGTCGAAGAACGTATCGCGTGCCTGCTTGAGCAGGCCGCCGAAACGAAGTGCCGCCCCACCGTCCTCCCCGGCTTCCGCTCCGTGTCGTAGCCGGGTGATTGGGCTGCGCTTGCGGCGGTCGCGTTCCAGGGTCGTCCACTGCGCCAGCAGCTCTTCCATCAACCCCAATCGGTGCTGCACCCTCCCCTGGACCACGGAGAGTTCGCCCACCTGGGTCAACAGATCGTCGAGCTTACGGGTTTCCACGCGCACGGTCTCGATGCGAAAGGGCAGAGCTGATTGCGGAGTATTCGAATGCGGAATGGGGAGTGCGGATTGCGGAATATTCGATTGCGGAGTGGGGAGTGGGGAGTGCGGAATTTCGGTTTGAGAGACAGCGGATTTCATACCCTCCATCCCTTCGTCCGCACCCGCTTCGCTTTTCACTCCGCACTCCGCATGCCGCATTCCGGAAGCGACATTCGATAGCGCCTCTTGCACTCGCTGGCGCAGATCGTCCAGCCCGGCGTTCATGTGTGCTATCGTTTCCGGCGTCAGCGGCGCCTCACCCTTGCGCGCCGAGTTGAGGATGGTTTCCAGGCCGTGAGCAGTGGCCTCGACCCGAGCGAGTCCCAACATGCGCGCCGCGCCTTTCAAGCTGTGGGACTCGCGGAACACCTCTTCCAGCAAGGATTGATCGGCAGGCGTCTTCTCCAGGCGCAACAAGCCGTCGTCAAGGCGGGCGAGATGCTCCGTGCTCTCCACTTTAAACAGTTGAAACATCTCCTGGTCTTCGATCATAACACGTCCCCTGCCTGATCGGTCACGCGATCGCCTTGAGATTTGCCGCCGCCTCGTTCAGGCTCTGTACGCCCTCCTTGGTCTGGCTAATGCCGGCAGCGGTCTCTTTGGCGCCGGAGGCAATGCTATTGGTCGCCTCCACCACTTGGCCGAAGGCGGCGGATTGCTGCCTGGCGTTGAGCATCACCTGCTGGGCGTTTTCGTTGGCACTGCCGGCGAGGCTCGCCAGATTGTTGAACAGTTCGGCGACCTTCTGCACCAGTTGGGTCACCTCAATCACGGTGTGGGTGCCTTCTTCCGTCATCATGATTGAGGAGTTGGTGGCTTTCTGGATATCGGCCACCAGCACGGCGGTCTGTTCCGCCGATTTCTTGCTCTCGTCGGCGAGCTTACGTATTTCGCTGGCCACCACGGCGAACCCCTTGCCGTGCTCGCCGGCGCGGGCGGCTTCCACAGCGGCGTTCAAGGCCAGCATGTTGATCTGCCCGGCCAAATCCTTGAGCACGGTGGCGGTGCTGCCAATCTGCCCGGTCTGCTCGCCCAGATGCAAGATCTGGTCGGCCATGGCGCCGATTTTGTCTTTTAAGCTGCTCATCGCCAGCACCGCCTGACGGGTAGTCTCGTCGCCCTGTACCGTAGCGACGCCCGCCTTTTCCGCCACCGCAGCCGCGTTTGCCGCCTGCTCGGCCGACTTGCAAGAGGAGGCGGATAACTCCTCAATGGTGGCGGAAGTCTCGTTGGCCGCAGCCGCCTGCTGGCTGGCAGTGCGCTCATGCTGGGCAATGGTGGCGGCAATTTCGCTGGCGGCGGCGGAAAGCTGGGAGGCGTTGGCCGAGATATTACGACTCACCGACGCGGCGAGCCAGAAGGCGGTGGCGATTGCCAAGACGATGGCGCCCAGCATGCCGTAGATGATCGAATTAGTGACGGTGCGTATGGCCGCATCGTAGGCGTCCTGGCGCTCCTTCACGATTTCGATCTCCCGCAGTCTGAAACGATCCCATTGCGCATCCACCTCTGTTGATTCCTTAATGCCCTCGCCGCTACTGAAAAGAGCCTGGGCTTCTGCCTGCTTGCCTTCGTCCACCAAGACCAGGAACTGGTTGTCCAGTTTGATCAGGTCTTGGCCTCGGCTCAGCATACTACGCAGATTCTCTAGCTGTTGCGGGTCTTGCACCAGACTGGTGAGTTTCTCGCCCCGAGAAATGAACTCTTTTTCACTGTCCAGGAAAGTCTGGCGCGAGGTCGGATTTTTCACCAGCAGATAACCGCGCGCGGCTCGCTGCATCTTGGCCAATGTAAAAGCGAGGTCTCTGGCTTCGCCCATAGTGAGGTGCGAAGCTTCTACCGCCGCCGAGACGTGTGTAGCCTTCTGTAGGTTGACAAATACCAGACTCATGGCGCCCAGCAGCAACATCAATGGGGCCAGATATCCCAACAAGATACGCTGGCGCAGCTTCATTTTCTTGAACATGGCATTCTCCCGGTCAAATACGGAATTCTGACTACGGAACCGGTCGAATGCAGATTTTTGAATGCGGGATGCGGATTGAACACCACTGCTTCAATCTCCGCACTTCGCAATCCGCATTCCGTATTCGATTCATCCCGCAATCGATTACACGCTTTCGTTGACTATCCACTCCTCCCGCGCCAGCAGCGCGGGTAGATCCACTATGGTCATCATCCTGTCGGCATAGGGTGCGGTGCCGGTGATCTCCGCGCCGCACCGCTCGCGGAGCGCCGGGGGGGGGGGCTGCACCTCTTCACCCCGCAGGTAGAGGACATTATGCACCGCATCCACGGCAATCCCTACCGATTGTTCGCCAAGGCGGGCGACCACGGCCTTGCCACCCCTGGCGGCAGGCGGCAGGTTGAGCGCGGCGCGTGGGTCAATCAGGGTGAGTAGGTCGCCGCGCAGGTTCATGGCGCCCAGGATATGGGGCGGACAACAGGGGATCGGGCACAGCTGGATGATGTCGCAGAATTCCTGTACGGCCGCCAACTCGACGCCGAAATATTCGCCGCCCAGTTCCACCACCGCCAGCCCCAGGAGCGCGTCTTTCTCCTCGACGACGGCTTCCCTGAACATCATGGCCCGTTTGCGAAACAGCAGGCGTTCTTCATGTGTGGCTTCCGGGCAGAAATGACTGGAGGGCGCCGGCCGCTCCTCCGCTTCCACAAGTGCCGCCACCTCGGGCAGGTGGGTCAGCCGAAAGATATCAAGCAGGGTCACCAGGTCGTCGCCCACGCGGGCCTCTCCCGCAACCAGGTAGGGCGGGGGCGGGCCGGAGGCCGCGAACTCAAATTGGGGAGGCGGCTGGACGGCTTCACTGGACAACTCGATCACTTCACGTATTTCGCTGACGATCAGCCCCATCGCCTGTTGCTCGCCTTCCAGGACCACGACCTGATCGCTGGTGGTATAAAGCCGCGTCGGATGGCCGAAGCGCAGATGAAGATCGACAACCGGCACAATCCGGCCGCGCAGGCTGAAAAGACCGACGACCCAAGGCGGTGCTTCCTCTATCGGCGTCAGCTCGGGCAGCCAGACGGATTCACGCACCTTGGTCGCGTCCAGACCAAAGCGCACACCGTCAAGATCAAAAATCAGCAAAGAGAGGGAATCCAAGTCGTCATCCTCCGTAAGTGAACACGGTTTCTCATCGAACGAGCCACTGCGCCATCTCTGCTGCGGTGGTTTCATAGGGCTCGATTGCCGCATCGCCGGGCAGCGCGCGGACAATGTCCAGGGCCGCACGGCGCATGCTCTGCGCCCGAGGCAGGTTTTCGGCGCGTTCGCAAAGGGCTGCCAGTTCGAGGTAGGCGGCCACGCAACCGGGATCAAGGTAAAGGGTCTTGTCCAACAACTCCTCGGCCCGCTTGAAATCCCCCCTGAGCTGGGCCAACTGGGCCAGCAGGAAATGCGACCCCGCTGCCAGCGGGGCGACGGCCAGCGCTTGATGACAGATCTGCTCTGCCTGATCGTATTCTCCACGGTCGGCGACCTCCCGAGCCGTCGCCAGCAGTTCTTCTCCGGTCGGGATGACCGGTGGCAACAGGCATGGCATGTGTTGTGCCACGGCAGGGGAAGACGGCGTGATGCGGATGAGAGGAGAAGGGGCCGCAGGCCTTGGAGAACCGCGCTGGTGCACCACTCCCTCGACAAACAATCTGCACTGTAGATTCGGCACACGATGGCCGATGAGCTCGGTGTGACCGGTCATAAGATAACCTCCTTCGCTCAGGGCGCCAGCAAGCTTTTCCGCCACAGCGGCCACGGCGTCGGCAGCAAAGTAGATGAAGACGTTACGGCACACGATCAGGTCCATGTCCCGCAATTCCCCACCGGAGATCACCTCGCCGATCAGGTCCCCGGCGCGAAACGTCACCATGCGGCGGATGCGCTCATCAAGCACCCATTCGTCTCCCTGTCGCTTGAAATACTGCTGTTGCAAAGAGGGCGACACCATGCGGAAAGACCATTGTCCATAGCGTCCCCGCCGCGCCTTTTCCAGCGCAGTCTGGTCGATATCGCTGCCAAGGATGAGAATGTCCCAGCCGTCACGCTTCGGCAGCAGCATGTCAACCAGCATGGCGAGGGAATAGGCCTCCTCGCCGCTGGAACAGCCGGCACTCCACAGGCGCAGCATCTTTGCACCACGACGACGCTTGATCAACTCAGGCAGTAAACAAAGGCGCAACAAGTCAAACTGGCCATGGTCGCGGAAGAAATAGGTCTCACCAGTAACGCGCGGTGCCGTGTCATTCTTCATCATTATATTGCCGGGCAACGGCTACAAATTCAGTAAAGCCGGCAAGAAAGACATCAACAATATCGGGGTCGAAATGGCGTCCGCGCTCAGCGGCAATGATGTCCTGCGCTTGCTCGACCGGCATCGGCAGCTTATAGACACGACGCGAGATCAGGGCGTCGAACACGTCGGCCAGGGCCATCAGTCGGGCAGGGAGGGGAATATCATCCCCTTTTCGTCCTTCCGGATAGCCGCTGCCATCCCATTTTTCATGGTGAAAATGAACGCATTGCTTGGCCATATCGAGAAAATCGATGCGGCGGTCGACATGGCGCAAAGCCCGCTCAATGGCCTGGGCGCCCAGCAGGCTATGGGTCTTCATGATGGTCCATTCCTCGACCGTCAACTTGCCGGGCTTGAGCAGGATATGATCGGGGATACCGACCTTGCCGATGTCATGAAGCGGCGCGGACTTGGCTAACAGTTCGACAACCTCGTCGGTCAGGTAGTCTGAAAACCGGGGATGGGACTGCAATCGAGCGGCCAGGATGTGGACGTACTCCTGGGTGCGGCGGATGTGGTTGCCGGTCTCGTTGTCGCGCGTTTCGGCGAGTTCGGCGAGGACCTTGATGGTGATGTCCTGGGTGAGCTGAATGTCGTGCATACGTCGCGCCACCTCGGCTTCCAGATAGGCGTTTTGGTTGCGCATCCAGTCGCGGGCACGCTTCAGTTCAAGCTGGGCGTGTACCCTGGCCAGAATAATCGGCGGGCGGTAAGGCTTGGTGATATAATCCGCCGCACCAAGCTTGAGGCCGCATTTTTCGTCTTCGGAGGAATCCATCCCGGTGACGAAGATGACCGGGATATTTTGGGTGGCTGGATCCTTTCGTAGGATAGCGAGCACGTCATAGCCGTTCATGTTCGGCATCAAGACATCGAGCAGAATCAGTTCCGGCTTCTTTTCTCGAGCGACAATCTCTAACGCCCGTTCTCCCGAAGGAGCGGCCAGTACTTCGTAGTATGGCTGAAGCAGCCTGCTCAGAATATCTAGATTGCTTGGGTCGTCATCCACTAAAAGAATAGTCATTGATGGTTCCTAAGTATTTTACAAATATTTCCGATTAGGCCTATGTCCGGAAAGGGTAATCCTGGTTGTTCATATGATATTCTGATGTTGGCAAAGATAGAATATCGAACAACTCAAACGTGTAAAAAGGAGAATGACCTGGTCAAGTAAAAATGGACACTTTTGTTAAGCGGCTTTTTTCAAAAGCCACAGTTTCTCGAATTCTTTTGGGCTGACATAACCCAGATAGGAATGTCGCCTGTTGCTGTTATAAAACATTTCTATGTAATCAACGATGTCTCTCCTGGCCTCCTCTCTCGGGTCTTATAGCTTGAAAAAAAGACCCTTTCGGTCTTGAGGCTGCCAAAAAAACTCTCCGCCACTGCGTTGTCCCAGCAGTTTCCTTCTCGGAGTCTTCGCTTACCGGACTCATGCTGCTGATCATTTTATGAGTTTTCAGCATTTTCTGAAAATCGTTGCTGCAATACTGGCTTCCCCGATCCGAATGAAATATCAGGCCTGGTGCTGGGCGACGACGCCAGATTGCCATACGCAAGGCATCCATGATCAGCTTTTTGGTCATCCGATTGCTCAATGACCAGCCCACAACTTGGCGTGAGAAAAGATCAAGGACCACGGCCAGATATAGCCAGCCTTCATTGGTCCAGCACTGTATGTGATGTCCGAAACATACACAGTATCCGGTTCTTTCACTTCAAACTGACGATTCAATAAATTCGGAGCAACCGGCAAATTATGCTTGCTGTCCGTGGTCGCTTTAAATTTCTTTTTCTGCTTCGCTGCGACACCGGCCAACTTCATCAGTGACCCTGCTCTGAAGCGGCCACAAGGACTGCCGTGTGCTTTTATTTCTTCTGCAATTCGCCGGGCACCATAGGTCTCTTTTGATTTTTTATGGGCCGCAAGGACAACGGGAATGAGTCTGTCATTCTCTATCTGTCTTGACGATTTAATGCGTTTGAGACAAACATAATATCCACTCCGGGATACTTGCATGACTTTGCATATAAGAGCTATCGGATAGGCCTTCTTCTCAGTATCAATAAATTGATACCTCAGCTCGTTTCTTTCGCGAAGAAGACCGCTGCCTTTTTTAAGATTTCACGCTCCATTTTCAAGCGCTTGTTCTCTTTCCGAAGGCGGTTCAGCTCTGCCTGCATGGCCGTTCCTCCTGCTAAACCTGGGGCCTCTTCTCCGCCCCCTTCAATCTCACGTTTCCAGCGCCCCAACATGTTTTCATTGACCCCGAGATTCCGGGCCGCCTCGGTGATCTGATACCCCTGCTCTGTGATTAGTTTTACCGCTTCTTCTTTAAATTCCTGAGTATACTTCTGTCTTTTCTTTTTCATTGAACACCTCGTCGCGGACTATAAATCCACTCTTAAG
>JAHILF010000058.1 GCA_018897105.1 Pseudomonadota bacterium | reverse complement strand
TAAAAATATCCTGTGCGGCGTCTTCCTGGTGAAATCGTCCTCAACGTAGCACTGCTACGCTTCCGGGCGGTTTCACAACTCATCCTTGCACAGAAAATTTTTCTCTCGATCTCGCTACGACGTTCATTTTGCAAGAGGCTCAAGGGAAAAGATGTAAAAATTGAATCCGGGCCGACGGGGCAGCTGATCAGTCTGTCTGCCAACCACCCGGGGCCTAATTCGGCACATTACTGCCGTCGCCGTTCCACAGACCCTTTTGTCCGAAAGTGGTTCTGTTCCTGTAGGCCGACGTCCCTGCTGCCTTAGCAGGAGGTAGCCATAATGCTTCTGCTTCCGGTTATGGCAGAAATCCTCCCCTGTTGCGTAGCTCACCCCCCATTGTCACCATATTCCATGGCGGGAACCAGTTTTAACCGGATTCCGCTCGGGCCTTGATAGGCGGCTGGAGAAAAACAGGAGAAAAGGGGAACGTAATTTTTGACAGTCCCCTCACCCCGTGTTAAATAATTTGCCCATGCCTCGACGAGCTCGGTCAGTCCTGTAAGATTTCCACGTCCTCTTTTTCAACGCGGCCATTTCCTGCAGGTGGACGCTGCCGGGGAAAAAGTTCACGGTGATCCGCACAATTTCGGGCAAGGTCGGGGCAGGCACATCGCTGCGGCAGGTGACCCGTAGAATCAGGCCTTGCCTGGCAAGGCGGGGCGGATGAAGGCAGGTATGTCAATAAAGAGGAAGGTTTGAGGAATATGACGGACATGATGCATGTTGATCTCTTCATTAACGGCCAATGGCTCAAGGCCATATCCGGGGAAAAAATCGAGATTGTTAATCCGGCCACGGAAGAGGTGGTGGCCACTGCTTGTCAGGCCGGCCGGGCGGATACGGAGATTGCCATTGCCGCTGCCCGGCAGGGCCTGGCAATCTGGCGCAATGTGACGCCCTGGGAGCGATCAGCGGTGCTGAGAAAGGCGGCCCGCCTGCTGGATGAGAGAGCAACGGATATCGCCAGGCGGGTGGTGCTCGATTGCGGCAAGCCCATTACCCAGTCATTGGGCGAGGTGAAGAGCGCCGTTGACATTATTGACTGGTTTGCTGATGAGGCCCGCCGTATTTATGGCGAGGTGCTGGTCGGCAGAAGTATGCATAACAGGCTGCAGACTCTCTATGAACCCGTAGGCGTCGCCGCAGGCTTTACGGCCTTTAATTTTCCCATTGTCCTGCCGTCCCGTAAAATTGCCGCAGCCCTGGCTGCCGGCTGCTCGATTATCTGCAGGCCTGCTGAAGAGGGATCGGCCTGTGCCGCAGAATTGGTCAGGTGTTTTAGCGATGCCGGGCTTCCTGCCGGGGTTATCAATTTGCTGACCGGACGGCCGGAGGAAATTTCCGACGCCATCCTGGCCAGCCCGGTGGTCAGAAAAATCAGCTTTACAGGGTCCGTGGCGGTGGGCCAGCAGCTTATCCGCCAGGCGGCCGACACGGTGAAAAAGGTGACCATGGAACTGGGTGGGCATGCCCCGGTGATTGTCCATGCCGATGCTGATCCCGAGAAGGTGGCTGCGGGTGCAGTGGTGGCCAAGTTTCGCAATAATGGTCAGGTCTGCGTGTCCCCGACCCGTTTTTTTGTCCACCATTCCCATGGGGAGCGGTTCACCAAGGCCTTGGTCCAGGCAACCGCCAGGCTGAAGATCGGCAACGGCATGGATCCGGCGGTGGACATCGGTCCGCTGATCAATTTCCGGCGTTTGCAGGCCATGGAGCAGATGGTGGAAAAAACGGTTATGGAGGGCGGCACCGTCGTATTCGGCGGCAAACGGCCGGCTGGGCTCAACAAAGGATATTTTTTTGAGCCGACCATCATCACCAACGTCAGGGATGACATGACCGTCATGCAGCATGAACCCTTCGGGCCGCTGGCGCTGATTACGGGCTTTGCCACCCTGGAAGAGGTGGTGGAACGGGCCAATGCCGTGGATTACGGGCTGGCGAGTTATGTTTTCACCAATTCCCTGCAGCTGGCGCACCAGACCGTGTCCGCCTTGCAAGCCGGCATTGTCACAGTAAATGGCTGGTCGGGCAGTCTGGCGGAAATGCCGTTCGGCGGGGTGAAATATTCGGGCTACGGCCGTGAAGGAGGCTCGCAGGGCATCTTCGAATATCTTGATGTGAAATTTTTTAACCTCAATTTCGACTGATTGCCCGTCTGGACAGAAGCCGCTGCCTGTCAAAGACGGCTCCTGTTGCCTAAGACCGCAGCATTTCGGGGGAAGACTGGTGTTCGGCGTTGTTCTTCTTTTTCTCATCACGGTGATGCACGTGTACGTTTTCTGGCGTGGTGCTTCGGTGCCGCTGCTCCAACGCCATGTGCCCCGTCGGTTCCTCTTTGCGGCAGGCGCGCTTCTCTGGCTGGGGTTTTTTTGCGGACGTGTTATCGGTCATCAAGGTATGGGCGCCTTTGCCGGGGCGCTGGAATTGTTCGGCATGAACTGGATGGCCGTCCTGTTCATGCTCTTTGTCGCGCTGCTGACCATGGATCTGCTCACCGGGTTCGGTTTTGTCCTGCCCGGGCTGGCGCCTTCACTGCGGGGCCTGTCCCTGGTCATCGGCGCACTGTTGTCCCTGGTCGCCCTTATCCAGGGCCTGCGGCCGCCGGTGGTGCAGAGCTATGATGTCTCCCTTGCCGTTCTCCCCCAAGAGATGGAAGGCAAGACCGTGGTCGCCATGTCCGATCTGCACTTGGGCTCTCTGCTCGGGGCGGAGTGGCTGGCGGCTCGCGTCGAGCAGGTCCTGGAACTGCAGCCAGACTGCGTGGTCCTGCTCGGCGATCTTTTTGAGGGGCACGGCCGGCCCCAGGGGGAACTGCTGCCGGTGCTGCACCGGCTTGCCGCGCCGCTGGGCGTCTGGGTCGTGCCCGGCAATCACGAGTTCCACAATGGCAACAATACCGCCCTGTCCCTGGTCCGGGAGGCCGGTTACCATCTGCTGCGCAACAACTGGGTCGAAGTGCGGCCTGATTTTCTGCTGGCCGGAGTGGATGATCTCACCGCTGCCCGCCGCTCCGGCCAGAAAGACGATCTCCTGGCCAGAGCCCTGGCAGACCGGCCGGCGGGCGCCACCATCCTCCTGTCCCATACCCCGTGGCAGGCCGAGCAGGCGGCCCGGGCCGGGGTGGGGCTGATGCTTTCCGGCCATACCCACGGTGGCCAGATCTGGCCTTTCGGCTATCTGGTCAAACGTTTCTATCCGCTGCTTGCCGGCCGCTATGAGGTGGACGGCATGACGGTCATCGTCTGCCGCGGCACCGGCACCTGGGGACCGCGCATGCGCCTCTGGCGTCCCGGAGAGATTGTGCGCGTCAGGCTGCACCGGGCGGAATAAGCCGCGCGGTTTATAAACAATATCGAGAGGTTGTCTGCAAGATGCCACAAACCGGTGATCACGGTAAGCCACCCAGCCATGCCTGGACCTTAGTGGACAGCGCCCGGGTGCCGGGTAACGGCGGAGAGCTGCGGCTCTACCGGTATGAGGGGGAGTTTGCCATCAGGGTGGACGAGGATGAACTGATGAACAGCGAGGTACATGGTTCGGAAGATGCCCTGGCCGAACTTGCCTGTAGCCGGGTCAGTGACCGGCCTCAGCCCAGGGTGTTGATCGGCGGGCTGGGGATGGGTTATACCCTGGCCGCCGCCCTGCAGGTTCTCGGGCCTGAGGCCAGGGTGGTGGTGGCTGAACTGGTGCCGGCGGTGGTGGCATGGAACCGGGGCTCGCTGGCGGTGCTTGCCGGTCATCCTCTGGATGACAGCCGGGTTAGGGTGCGGGAGGTGGATGTGCGCAAGGTCATGCTGGCGGACAGAAGTGGTTTTGACGCCATCCTGCTGGACGTTGACAATGGTCCCGAGGGTCTGACCCGCCAGGAAAATAACTGGCTTTACAGCATGGACGGATTGAGTGTGGCCTTTGCCGCTTTGCGGCCCGGAGGCCTGCTGGCCGTCTGGTCGGCCGGGCCTGATCAGGCCTTTACCCAGCGATTGCACAAGGCGGGTTTCCTGGTGGAAGAGGTGGTGGTGAAACTGCATGGCGTGGCGGAAGGCGAGCGGCACACCATATGGCTGGGCAGCCGGGAGGAGTAAAACCCTGCAGATTGCCGCAGCCCGGCAATTATCAATACTAACAGTCACTGGGCGCCGCCGGGGTCAACGACGGCACCTGATGATAACAGGTGAGCGACTATGAAAGGTATACTGCCCCATGTGCTTGAGCTGCTTATGCTTCCCTGTCTGCTGTTCATGATCGTGTCCTGCACCGGCAATCCGCCGGAGACGCAGCTGGTTGACGGCAGACTGCGGCCCTGTCCAGACAAGCCGAACTGCGTTTCCAGCGAGGAGCAGAGGGCGGATGCTCAGGTTGCGCCCCTGGCCTTTCAAGGCCCGCCTGCTGCGGCCTGGCAGGCCCTGAAAGAGGCCGTTCTGCAAACCGGGGGCGAATTCAGGCAGGAAGGGGATCAGTATCTGTGGGCCACCTTTACCTCCAAGGTGTTCCGCTTTGTCGACGATGTGGAGTTCAGGATGGTGGCCTCTGAAAACCTTATCCAAGTGCGCTCGGCATCGCGGCTGGGGTATTCTGACCTGGGGGTCAACCGCAAAAGAGTGGAGAAACTGCGGGAACTTTTTAATAAAGAAGAGGGGAAATAATAATGGCCCAATTTGAAAAATCACGCTGGGCGGACAACGGATTTTCCCGGAATTACCGGGATGAAGCAGAGATTTATCTGCCCCAGCGGCGGCACTTTATTGACCTGGCCCTCTCCTTTTACGGCCATTTTATTGCGGGCAACAGGGCGGCCCGCATCCTTGATCTCGGCTGCGGAGACGGCCTGTTAATCCAGCAATTGCTGCAATCCTTTGCTCCGGAGGAGGTAACCCTGGTCGATGGCTCAGACGCCATGCTGGCGGCGGCCAAGGCGCGGCTGGGCGAGCGGGGGGATATCCGTTTCATCCGGGCAAGCTTTCAGGATCTGCTGAACCAAGATCCTTTGCCCGGCAATTTTGATTTTATTTATTCTTCCCTGGCTATCCATCATCTGGCGTCTACGGAGAAGAAGGATCTTTATGCCTATATTTACCGCCATCTCGCACCTGGGGGCTCTTTCGTCCATTATGATGTTGTCCTGCCCTGCTCGGACACGTTGGAAAAATGGTATTTATCTTTGTGGCGGCAGTGGATAACAGAGCAGCCGGACTTGGGTAAACGGGAAAAACTGCTATTGATCCCCGAGCAATATAAGGGGAACCCGGATAATGTGCCGGACTCCCTTGAGGCGCAACTACAGATGCTGAAGCAGATCGGCTTTGATAATGTTGATTGCTATGGCAAAAATGGTATTTTCGCCCTGTTTGGCGGCAGCCGCTGAGGGAAATGACAAAAACAGTTTGCACGCGAGCTCCTCGCCGTGGCAGCGCTCAATATGGTAACACGCAAATGAAGATTTCCGTTATTCTCGCCCATCCTAATCAAGAGAGCTTTAATCACGCCATTGCCGGGGCCGTCCTGCAGGCCCTTGCCGCAAACCGGCATCAGGTAATTTTCCATGATTTATACGCAGAACAATTTGATCCCATTCTGACGGCCGATGAAATTGCCAGGGATGCGGAGCTGCCAGCCGTCATTGCCCGCCATTGCCGGGAGATCGCCGCAGCAGACGGCATTATCGTTATTCATCCGAACTGGTGGGGCCAGCCCCCGGCAATCCTCAAGGGCTGGGTGGACCGGGTTATCCGTCCTGGGGTGGCCTATGAGTTTCTGGAGGGAGACAGCGGCGAAGGGGTGCCGAACGGCCTGTTACAGGCTCATGCCGCCCTGGTGCTCAATACCTCCAACACCACAGCGGCAAGAGAGGTCGCAGTTTTCGGTGATCCCCTGGAAACCTTATGGAAAAATTGTCTTTTCGGCCTGTGCGGGGTAACGGATTTTCATCGCAGGATGTTTGGCATCGTGGTGGTCAGCACCGAGCAGCAAAGAAAAAAATGGCTTGCCGAGGTGGAGGAAATAGTCAAGAATATTTTTGTAGCAACTGACGATTGATAGAAAAAAACGACGAGATAATGAAACCATGAGCGAACAGCAGAACAAGGTTGAGCGGCAGAAACTTCTGATCATTGTCACCAAGAAACTCTTTGCCCTCACCGTCATATGCCTGATCGGCCTGTCTCTGCTGCTCTACTGCCTTAACTTCGGCACCACCGGCAGCAGAACTTACCTGATCACCTATGTCTTCATCGCCGGACTCATCGGCGGCTTTGTCAGTATCCAGCAGCGCCTGCCCAAAACAGATAGCATTGAATTACGGGAGCTTTCCCAGTCCTGGTCTTCTCTGTTGCTGATCCCGGTTAACGGCGGGATATTTGCCATTGTTCTCCATATTCTGTTCATATCCGGCATTTTAGAGGGGGCATTGTTTCCTGAATACCATCAGGTGGCCGTTGACCAGCAGAATTTAACCCAGAGTTTTGCCGATTTCTTGACCTATACCTTTCCCAAAGACGGGCCCAATATCGCCAAGTTGATTTTCTGGTCTTTTGTTGCCGGATTTTCGGAAAGATTTGTGCCGCAGATCATCCGCAAAACAGCGGAGAAAACACCCTGACAGCCAGGGAAAACCGATTCCAGTCAACCCCGGCGTTGTGTGTATCTGTGTATCAAGGGCAGCGGGGAAGATGACGGCGGTTTTTATTTTTTGTTCAGGTGGCCGAAATGAAGAACTCATTAAAGGGTGCGCTTTTATCCGGTCTGGTGTTGCCGGGTTTGGGGCAGGTTTTTTTCAGGCTTTATCTGCGGGGCATCGCGCTGATGTTGGTGATCTGCGCCTCTCTGAGTGTCATGGCGGCGCTGATCTTGGCGAAGGCTCTGCCCATACTTGAAAAGATTGAAGCGGCTGGCGGGGAAATCGATATCAAGATGATCAACACCGCAGTCAACCAGGCAGCCACCAACTCTGACAGCCTGCTGTTCAATGGTCTGCTGCTGCTGGTGCTGATCTGCTGGGTCCTGGCAGTGGTTGATGCCTACAGGATCGGCAGAAAAATGGACCTGTCCGGCAACTAGCCGATCTCCACGCAATTCCATGGGCTGATTCATCAATGTCGTTAACTTAAGTCCGGGAGACAGATTTAATTTACCTACAGACTGAGGGGGCTGGATTTTTTTTCGCGGTTTTGGCAAAAATCATTCTGTCCCCGGCTTTGGCAAAGGGAAAATAAAATCGGTCCCCTCTGCAACTCACTTTATAAGTTAATGACATTGGCTGATTAATAAAAACGTTGACAACTTGCCCATAATCGAAGAATTCTCTCTTGGTTTGCGTGCGACATGCGGCAGGCTTGCAAGCAGCAAGGGCCGGCCTGAGAGAACAACGATAAAAAATAATTGGATGAAAGCATGAGTCATTTCTGGAGTTCGGTGGTGCGCGGGCTTACTCCCTATGTCCCCGGAGAGCAGCCCAAGGTGGCCGACCTGATCAAATTAAACACCAATGAAAATCCCTACGGGCCCTCGCCCAGGGTGCTGGAGGCACTGCAGGCCGAGGTGGGCGATACCCTGCGTCTCTATCCGGACCCCAATGCAGAGAGCTTGAAAAAGGCGGTGGCGGCCTACTATGGGGTTACGCCGCCGCAGGTCTTTGTCGGGAACGGTTCGGACGAGGTGCTGGCCCATGTCTTTCTGGGGCTGTTAAAACATGAACAGCCGCTGCTGTTTCCGGACATCACTTACAGTTTTTATCCGGTCTACTGCGGGCTTTATGATATTGATTTTGAGACGGTGCCGCTCACCGCTGCCTTTGAGATAGCGCTGACGGATTATGAGCGGCCCAATGGCGGCATCATCTTCCCCAATCCCAATGCCCCCACCGGCCGGCTGGTATCTTTGGCAGCAATCGAGGCCCTGCTTGCCCGAAACCGGGATTCCGTGGTGGTGGTGGATGAGGCATACGTGGACTTTGGCGGAGAGTCGGCGATCACCCTGGTTGATCGTCATCCCCAGCTGCTCGTCATCCAGACGCTGTCCAAATCCCGTTCCCTGGCCGGGTTGCGGGTGGGCTTTGCCGTGGGCCACGTCAAACTCATTGAGGCCCTGGAGCGGGTGAAGAACAGCTTCAATTCCTACCCATTGGGCCGTCTTGCCATCAGGGGCGCCGTGGCGGCCATGGAGGACCGGCAATACTTTGATCAAACCAGGCAGGCAATTATCCGGACCAGGGAGGAGCTGGTGCACAAGCTGCGTGGTTTTGGTTTTGAGGTGCTGCCCTCTGCTGCAAATTTTGTCTTTGCCCGGCATCCGGCCTGGGACGCGTTGCAACTCGCCGCCGGATTACGGGAAAAAGCGATTATTGTTCGCCATTTCAAGCAGGAACGCATCGAGCAGTTTCTCCGCATCACGGTGGGCACCGAGGACCAGTGCAAGGCCCTGTGCCTGGCTCTGGCGCAGATACTCGGGGCGTAACCTGAAATGGTGGATGGCAAGCGGGAACCACAAAAAAAGGAAAAAACCATGGGAAAAAGATACCTTTGCCTCTTCGTAAGCATCCTCATCCTTTTTGCCGGTTGCGGCGGAAATGACCAGAGCAGTGAAAGCAGTCAGGGCAAACTGACGACCGTCCAGACGGTTCAACGCGCTGCCGATTGCCAAATCAAAGAGCCCTGTGAGCTCATCACCAGGGCAGAGGCGGGGAGCTTGATCGGGGAAGAGGTCAAAGACGGGCAATATGGTGAACAGAAGGTGGTGGGCATGAAAAAATGCTTCTACGAGGCGTCCAACCCTGATTCCGTGAAATTTATGCAGATAACGGTGCAGCAGTCTGCGTTTATTCCGCCACAGGTGCGGGAAGCGGGCCAGAGTCCGGAGATCATCTTTGCAGAAACCAAAAAGATGCTGGCCGATGGCCGCGTTGATCTGACAGGTTTTGGCGATGAGGCCTTCATCGGAACCGGAGGCCTGCATATGCTGAGCGGGGACTACTATATCACTATCGGCGTGGGCAATCCGGACCGGGACGGCAATCGGCAGAAGCTTGAAGCAGCAGCCCGGCTGGTTCTTGGCAAACTGCAGGGCCAATAAGGCTATAATGACTTTTTAGGGCGAATCGGGCATTACTGGGGACAGCCAATGAATCTTTTTGCCTATGGGACGCTGATGTGTGCCGATATCATGCAGCAGGTTGCCGGCTGCCTGCCGGCGCAATTGCCTGCCGCCCTTGCTCATTACCGGCGCTGCCGGCTTCGCAACGAGGAGTATCCGGCAATTGTCGGGCAGCAGGGTGCCGCTGTTCAGGGAGTGGTTTATCTCGATGTGCCTCAGGAGGCATGGAGGCGGCTGGATCGCTTTGAGGGGGAGATGTATGACAGACGCCCCGTCAGGGTGGACGGCGCGGAGGGCAAGAGTCTGGCGGCCGACACCTACGTCATCCGGCCGGAATTTGCCCATCTGCTGCTCCCGTCGGAGTGGAGCTATGAGGAATTTCTTCGCACGGGCAGGAAGAGATTTGCCGCGGATTATGGCGGCTTTGCTGCACTGGCGGAGGGACCGGAGCGCTGGGGCCGATGACCTCCTTTTATTTCCCGGACCCGGACGGTAATCTTATTGAGGTCTGCAGCTATGAAGCGGCTGACAGGCCGACACCTTACTATCACGCCCATGTCCATTAAAGCCGTTTTTGATCAATACGCCAGCCAATACGATGCGTCGCGCCGCAAGCTTATCCCCTGCTTTGCTGATTTCTACCGGACTGCCCGGGGAATTATCCCCTTTGCCCCTGAAGAAAAGCTGACGATTCTGGATCTTGGCGCCGGCACCGGCCTGCTGACCTCAATCGTTGCGGCAGACTTTGCCCATGCCCGCTTTGTGCTGATGGATATCTCCGACAAGATGCTGGCTGAGGCCGAAAAAAGACTAAGCGGCTATGCCAACGAATTTAGCTATGTTACGGCCGATTATAGCCGTATGCCATCATTGGGCGGGCAATTCGATCTGATCATGTCGTCGCTCTCCATCCACCACCTTGATCAGCCGCAAAAACAGAAGTTGTTCGGCAAGGTGTTTGCCCATCTTGCCCCCGGCGGAGTATTTGTCAACGCCGATCAGGTATTGGGGGAAACCGCGGAGATTGAAAAGACATACCGGCAGAAGTGGCTTGAGCAGGTCAAGGCGAACGGCGTAACGGACGCCGAGCTGCAAGGGGCCTTGACCAGAATGAAGGAGGACAGGATGTCCACCCTGTCCTGGCAGCTTGCGTCCCTGCAGGATGCCGGTTTTCATGACGTGAACTGCTGGTATCAGCATTACAGTTTTGCCGTTTACAGCGGCAGCAAATGAGCAGACAGAATTTTTTTTGCCTATTTAAACCACAGGAGAATGGTGTTTTGGAAACAGTGCCGCTGCAGGAATTTGAAAACCGCTGGAACAGATGTCGCGCTCTGCTGCAAAACTGCGTGCCCCGGGCAGCAGGAATCATCGTCTTTTCCCGGCTGAATATCTATTATCTGAGCGGCACCTTCGGCAACGGCATTTTCTGGCTGCCGCTTGAAGGCAAGCCCGTGCTGCTCTGCCGCCGCGGTCTGGACCGGGCGGGGCTTGAATCGCCGGTGGAAAATATCTTCCCCTTCAGATCGTATAAAGAGATCGAGGCGGTCCTGCATGATGCCGGCTCTCCCTTGCCGGAAACCGTTGCCGTGGAGATGAACGGCCTGTCATGGACCCTTGGCAACAGTTTAACAGCCGCACTGGCTGGGCATGAATTTCTGCCTGGGGATAAGGTGCTGGCCATGGCCCGGGGTACCAAGTCCGACTGGGAGCTGGCAAAGTTTGACAAGGCTGGCACCGGCCATGCCCGTTGTCTGGTGGAGCTTCTCCCTCCCCTGCTTAAGGAGGGCATGACAGAGCTGGCAATCGCCCACACCTTGTCCCGCCTCTTTTATGACGAGGGACATCATGGTATTTTAAGAATGGGCAGTTATGGGGAAGAGGTTTTTATGGGCCATATTGCCGCAGGGGACAGCGGCAATTATCCCAGTGTGTTTAACGGCCCCCTGGGTTTGCGGGGCGCCCATCCAGCCGTGCCGCACATGGGATCGGGCAGCAAGGTCTGGAGGGCGGGAGAGCCGCTGACCATTGACAACGGCTTCTGTTTTGAAGGATACCAGACCGACAAGACCCAGGTCTACTGGCTGGGTGAGCGTGTCACCATCCCGGCCAGAGTACAGGCTGCCCAGGATTTCTGCATCGCGGTGCAGAGCTGGATTGTTGATCACCTCAAACCCGGGGCGCTGCCGAGCGATATCTGGAATCACGTTTCCGCCTGGGCGGACCAAGCGGGCTGGGGCAAAGGTTTCATGGGACTCGGCAACAACAAGGTCGGCTTTGTCGGCCATGGCATCGGCCTGGCCATTGATGAGTATCCCGTCCTGGCCCGGGGCTTTGATCTGCCCCTTGAACAGGGCATGGTGCTGGCCGTTGAACCGAAAATAGGCATTCCAGCGGTGGGCATGGTTGGGGTTGAAAACACCTTTGTGGTGACGGAGCATGGTGGACGAAGTCTGACCGGGGACCAGTTCGACATCATCTGTGTTGACGCCTGATTGCCTGGCGGGTGCCTTGAAAAATGAGGTGTCTGGTTCGAGGACAGGGAGAGAAAGTGACTATGAAGCTTGCCGATATTTCTTATGAAAGCATCATCGAGAACCTGCATGACGGTTTGTATTTTGTCGACCGAGACAGAGTCATCACGTATTGGAATAAGGCGGCTGAGCAGATCTCCGGCTTTAGCGCGGATGAGGTGGTGGGCAGATCCTGTTCCGACAATATTCTCACCCATGTGGACGGCAGCGGCAGAAGCCTCTGTTTCGGTCTGTGCCCTCTTGCCCAGAGCATTGCCGACGGCAAATTCCGTGAGGCGGAAGTGTATATGCACCACAAGGACGGACACAGAATACCTGTTTCCGTGCGCATCAGTGTCCTGCGCGATCAGGAGGGGGGCGTCATCGGCGGCATTGAGCTGTTTACCGATATCAGCAACCAGAAGGCCAATGCGTTGCGGTTGCAGGAACTGGAAAAACTGGCCCTGCTGGATAATCTCACCCAGCTGGCGAACAGGCACTATATTGAGCGGGAGTTGCTGAGCCGCTTTGAAGAAAAAAAGCGTTTCCAGATGCCGTTCGGCGTTCTTTTCATGGATATCGACCAATTTAAGCAGTTTAATGACAGCTATGGGCATGACGCCGGTGATGAGGTGCTGCGTTTTGTGGCAAAAACCTTTGTTGCCAACTCCAGACCTTTTGATCTCTACGGGCGTTGGGGCGGAGAGGAATTTCTCGCCATTATCCGCAATATTTCGCCCCAGGATCTTGAACAGCTGGGCAACAGGTTGCGCCTGCTGGTGGAGCAGTCCTATATCACCTATGGCAGTGAGAGGCTGCAGGTGACCATTTCCCTTGGCGCCACTTTGGTGCAGGATGATGACAGCGTGGAGAGCCTGCTTAAAAGAGCGGACACCCTCATGTACAGGAGCAAGGCGGCCGGACGCAACTGTCTGACGATTGGATGAGCCCGGGATAAAAACACCGTTAGAAAGACGGCATGGGCATGGCGCCCCATTTGCTTTTCCCCGAGGGGAAGATAATGGAAACGATGCGGTGATCATCGGCATCCATATCAACCAGCAGAACCGGCTTTCTCTTCATCCCCAGTTTGAATATATCCTGGGGCCGGGCCAGCCTGCCCTGGTCATCGCTTACCCGCACAAAAACAAAACGTTCAACATGGTAATCCGTTTCCACGCTGCTTAGTGTCCTGATATAGTTATAGAAAATTTTAAAGAATTTCCCCAGCCCTCCCTGGAATTTATGCTGGTGCCATTCAAGCACCTCGGGAAAGCGTTCAATAATATCATCGGAAAAACGACGGTCTTCATCGGTGACAATGGCGGTCAGAAAAAAATCACCCGGGAATATATAGACCAGATTGGCATCTATCTTCCCTTGCAGAAAGGGCTTCACTTTGTTGGAGGAGGCGATTTTTTCGTAAAGCGTGCGGACCTCCGCCGGCGGGCGGGGGAAAACGGGCAACACCATCATGGAGTTTACTTCAACCGCGGGCAGCTGCTTTATGGTATAGCTTCTGATGCCCATGGCCAACCCGACGCAACAGGCGAGGGTAAGACAATAGGCAGCAAGAATGCCCAGCCATTTCGGCTGGACCCAGCCGAAGAGGAACCTGTAGATTTTCCCGCCCGGCTCGCCCGGGATGAACATGGGGGTACTGTTCATATATGCCTCATAACTGCCGGGGGCTTCCTGCTTCATGCGCCATTCTTCATTGCGGGCCAGCAGATAATAGACAAACAGCATGGAGACGTACATGATGAGGATGATGAAGCGGGGCCAGTAGAGCAGAAGACCGAATCCCGAGATGGCGAGAAACAGGTACTGCGGGTGTCTTATTTTTTTGTAAAAGCTCATCTGCACGACCCCCCGGCCGGTAAAACGGCCATAATACAGGGGGATTGCCGCGGATAAGAACAGCACGAGACTTACGGGCAGCAGGATCTGCAGATAGGAGATGCTGAGGATGACCTGATCATTGGGGAAAGTCATGTGCGGCAGAAAAAAATCCGTGGTCCAGCTCAGGTAGGGCGAGGAGGTAAAGAATTCCAGCACCGGGCCGTAAACCGAGTAAAAATAGAGCGCAAACGGCGAGATCATAATAATGATCTCCACACCGATCAGGCAATAGGCGGCAATTGTCGCAACCAGAAACCATTTCTGCCTTTTCTGTTGGCTCATTTCATTTCCCCTCCTTTTTTGGACCATACCACAAAAGAGATAAGATTTGACAGTGTCGGGACATTGGTGGTTTTATTTTTGAAACAGTCTGTCATGATTTTATATCAAAGTGAGCAAAGGCTATTTTTATGATACCCGTTTATCCCGACTTTACGGAAATTGACCTGCTGCAGCGGGCGACCATGCACTCCCTGTTTCAGCAGCCGGACGGCATTTCCGAGTTCACGTTTGCCAATATTTATCTTTTCCGAAACAGCCATCACTACCGGGTGTCCCGGCTCTCCGACGAATTGCTGCTCATTGCCGGCGCTGATGAGGGAAAACCCTTTTTCATGCTGCCCTTCGGCCTGCCGGATGAGACACTGCTGCGTCAGCTGTTTACCGATTTCGGCACAATGAAGTGCGTTTCCGCACCCCAGGCCGAGGTGCTGGCGCAACGGGGATGTCGGGTTTCTGAAGATCGGGACAACTTTGATTATCTTTACCTGCGCCAGGATCTTGCCGAGCTTACCGGCGGGAAATTTCATAAAAAACGCAACCTGATCAAGGCCTTTGTCAGCAATTATTCCTATGAGGGCCGACCGCTGCTGGAAGAGTACATGCCGGATGCCCTGAGTGTTCTGGACGGCTGGCGGCAGGGGAGGGATGACCCGGGTGATTACGACGCGGCAAAAGAGGGCCTGGAAAAGGCCGAGGAACTGCAGTTGTGCGGCGGGGTTTACTATGTTGACGGCAGGCCCGTGGCCTATTCCCTGGGCGAGGAGCTGATGCTGGGCAGGAGTTTCGCCATCCATTTTGAAAAGGCCATCGGTGAGTATAAGGGGCTGTGGCAGTTCGTCAATCAGGCATTCGCCTCGATTCTACCGGATAAATATGTTACCATAAACCGGGAGCAGGATCTGGGTGATGAAGGGTTGCGCCATGCCAAGCTCAGCTATAAGCCGATTGATTTTGTCAAAAAATACCGGGCAATATTGTTTTAGCAGAAAGGGAATAACTCTGAGCTTTCTGTCCCCAAGGCGATTGACAAGCTCTTTTTCCGTATTAAGATATCAATGTCGTTAACTTAAGTCCGGGAGACAGATTGAATTTTTCTTCCAGACTGAGGGGGCTGAATTTTTTTTCGCGGTTTTTGCGAAAATCAGTCTGTCCCCGGCTTTGGCAAAGGAAAAATAAAATCGGTTCCCTCTGCAACTCACTCTTAAGTAAATGGCATTGATTAAGATATGACAAAAAATGCTGTAACACTAAATATTTCTGGAGATTTGCCGTGATGAAAAAAATTGCTTTGTTTATTCCTGTCTTACTGCTGGTATGTTTCGGCCTCAGCGGCTGCGGCTATAATACGATTCAGCAACATGACGAAACAGTTATTGCCGCCTGGGGTGATGTGGAGTCTGCTTATCAACGCCGCGCCGACCTGATCCCCAATCTGGTGGAGGTGGTGAAAGGGTATGCCACCCATGAAAAGGAGACGCTCACCGCTGTCACCGAGGCCCGCGCCAAGGTGGGCCAGTTGAAAATCGGCAGCGATGTCGTCAACAATCCCGAAGCCCTTGCCCAGTTCCAGAGCGCCCAGGGGGGCTTAAGTTCAGCCCTGTCGAAACTGATGGTGGTGGTGGAGCGGTATCCTGATCTCAAGGCCAACCAGAATTTCCTGGATCTTCAGCACCAGCTTGAAGGCACGGAGAACAGAATCAATGTTGCCCGCGTTCGCTATAACGAAGCCGTGCGGGTATTCAACACCTCGATCCGCACCTTCCCCAATAATCTGACCAATAATTTCCTGCTGAAACTGCCGCGGCGCGAACCGTTCAAGGCTGAAGCCGGGGCCGAGACAGCCCCTAAGGTCAAGTTTTAAGGTCGGCTGACTACTCCGGGAAAATACATTGAGAGTTTTCGCACAATACATCCGTAGATGGCGCCTGGGGCTCGCGCTGCTGCTCGTGACCTGCGTTCTCGGCCTGGGCAGTCTTGCCCTTGCCCTGGATGTTCCCTCGTATAAGGGCTATGTCAATGACTATGCAGACATGATCTCGCCCCAGGAGGAAACAAAGCTTGAGCGGGCTCTGCAGTCGTTTGATATGACCGATTCCACCCAGGTGGCGATATTGACCATTGCCTCTCTGGAGGGAGATTCGCTGGAGGGTTTCAGCATCAGGACGGTGGATCAGTGGAAGATCGGGCAGAAGGGCAAGGATAACGGCGTGCTGCTCTTGATTGTCAAAAACGATAGAAAGATCAGGATTGAGGTGGGCAGGGGGCTGGAACCCGTGCTCACCGATCTGTTAAGCGGCCGCATTATTGACACTGTCATCAGCCCGTACTTCAAGAGCGGCAAATTTGATCAGGGCATTGAGGCGGGGTGTGTGGCGATTATCCAGGCCACCCGGGGCGAATTTAAGGCGGACCGGCGGGGGGTAAGGCGGGGTAAAGAACCGCCGCCGTTGCTTTTTCAGTTTCTTTTTTTCGGACTGTTCCTGGTTGCCTTCCTTGGCAGAATCTGGCGGCCCCTGGGGGTGATCGGCGGCGCGGTGCTTTTCCCCCTGGCCTTTCTCTTCGGGCTGCTGCCTTTCAGTTTTCTGCTGCTGCTTCTGCTGATCCCGGCCGGCGCCTTTGGCGGCTGGCTGCTGCCGTTTTTCATGGCCGGCATGTTGCGGGGAGGCGGTATGGGCTATTATGGCGGCGGCGGAGGCGGTGGTTTTGGCGGGGGTGGATTCGGCGGCTTTGGCGGAGGCGGTTTCGGAGGCGGCGGCGCTTCCGGCGGATGGTGATCATGAAGGCGGAAACATTTTTTACGGAAGCTGACAAAAAGAAAATCGCTGATGCGGTTCGCGCCGCGGAGCTGAAAACGACCGGTGAGATTGCGGTGATGGTTGTCGACCGGAGCGATGCCTATCCCGAGGGCCAGATTCTGGCCGGCGGTCTCATCGGCAGCTTGTTGGCCCTGGCCGCAACAGAGCTGTTCTGGGCTGGCAACCTATGGGTGTTTGTGGTGGCGGCCTTGGTGCTGACCGCCCTCTGCGGCTGGCTGGTACACTATCTGCCTGAGGTCAAAAGATTCTTTACTCCCAATGACCGCCTTGAGCTGCAGGTGCAGGACCGGGCTCTTACCGCCTTTTATGAAAAGGGACTGTATAAAACCCGTGATGAGAGCGGCGTGCTTTTTTTTATTTCCCTGTTTGAACACAAGGTCTGGGTGCTGGCTGACAAGGGGATTTATGAAAAGATAAGGCAGGAGACCCTGCAGGCATACGCCCGTAATATTGCCGTTGGCATAAAGAGCGGCAAGGCCGCCGATATTCTGTGTCAGTCGATCACGGATGTCGGAGAACTCCTGGCCCGCCATTTTCCTGTCAAACCGGATGACGTCAATGAGCTCTCTGACGAGGTTATTATCGGGCAATAATTGGTGGGCTGGAATGACTCCCCGCATATTTTCAATGCCATTTCGTCAGCTATCTGTTAATGATGCAGGGTGACAAAATAACGGACCCGGCTCGCCCTTTGATCAACAATCAACACTTCCCCTGATGCCATGGACGAAAAAAAATTGCAGGCGGAACTGCAGCACCATGTCCGCAATAGCTTGTTGCCGCTCTTTAACCGTTACCTGCTCGATTACTCCGACCTGGAGTCTGTTCTCAAGTGGAAGCCCATCGTGCTCGTTATCGGCAATTATTCCTCCGGCAAGTCCACCCTCATCAATGAGCTCATCGGTCAGAACATCCAGCGCACCGGCCAGGCACCCACGGATGATTCGTTTACCATCCTCACCTCCCATGGCACTGCAGAAGGCGAAAGAGAGGTCCCCGGCTCCACCCTGGTAAACGATGAAACCCTGCCTTTCGGCAGGTTCAAGTCATTCGGCGAGCAGTTTATCGCCCATTTCCGCCTGAAAAAAGTTGATGCCCCTTTTCTGGAGAATATGGCCCTGATTGACAGTCCGGGCATGCTGGACGCGGTCACGGAAAAAGATCGGGGTTATGATTACCTGGCCGTGCTGGGTGAGTTCGCCAAACTGGCCGACCTCGTTGTTCTCATGTTTGACCCGCATAAGGCCGGCACCATCAGTGAGACCTATACCGCCATCCGCAGCACCCTGCCCGATACTTCCGGCGAGGACAGGATCGTCTTCGTCATGAGCCGCATCGATGAGTGCGATAACCTGAGCGATCTGGTCAGATCTTACGGGACACTGTGCTGGAATCTTTCCCAGATGACGGGCCGCAAGGATATCCCCACCATTTATGTCACCTATGCCCCAAGCGAGGCGGAACCATCGGAAATTCTCGCGGTCTGGCGGGAGGAACGGGAGCAGCTGAAAAAGAAAATTATGTCCGCTCCCGGATTTCGCGTCAATCATATTCTGCAGGACATCGACCGGCAGGCCAATGAGCTACTGCTGGTCTGCGAGGCGATGTGCACCTTCAGCAGCATGGGCAGAACAATTCTGGCCAGTGTCGGCAAGTTTACTCTGGTGGCCGGGCTGGCTGCCTTTTTTCTCACCGGGCTCATTCTTAAGGGTTTAACCGGCGTGCCGGCCGAGCCGCTGATCAGCGCCCTGCTGCAGGGTACCTTCACCCCGCAGCACCTGGTTTTTCCGTTGGTCGGTACAGCCGTTGTCTGTTTTCTCTCCTGGCTGTGGTTCACCCGGTGGAGTTTCCCCCGGCTGGTGCGAAAATGCCAGGCGCGTAGGGCCGAGCTCGTCAATCTTGACAGCAGCTACAAGAAAACTCTGTGGGGCAAGGTTGAGAGCAAGGTCGGCTCATTGTTGTCCCATGCCAGATTGTCTGACCTGGGCGGTGTACATCACCGAAATTTGGGGAAAATAAGGCGATTTCTTGCTAGGGAGTTACAGGACTACTACAATAAAATTAGGTAAATTACGGTATTCTCAGGTTAAATACGCTGCTATTTTGTGGTTATTTTCTGTGGCATAACATATTGATTAAAATAGTATTGTTAATAAATGAATGAGTATTCATGCATAAAATGAAAAAATTGCCATTTGCATTCTTGACAAATGCAAAAGCATCGATTATTTAGGATTATTTATTAGAGAAGGTAAGTTAATCTTGCTAAGAGGAACTATCATTAGCAATTTGAATTAATCTCGCAAAGGAGGAATCACATGGCAGTTATTGAAAATGCAGGAAGTTCGTACGATGTTGATGAGGATGGCTTCCTTACAAAAGGTATGGAAGAGTGGAATGAGGGTTGGGTTGACTACGTAAAAGGTCTCGAAGGCATCGGTGAACTGACCGACGAGCACTGGAAAGTTATCAACGCTCTGCAGGATTACTACAAGAAAAACGGTATTGCACCGATGGTTCGTATTCTTTCCAAAACCACAGGGTTTCCGCTCAAAAGAATTTATGAGTTGTTCCCATCAGGACCTGGTAAAGGAGCCTGTAAAATGGCTGGTCTGCCGAAACCGACCGGTTGCGTATGATGCTTTTATAAACAGTCTTTCAGCTGTTTAGCTTTGCAAGGAGGTGGCGGATTTAATTCTGCTGCCTCCTTTTTTTTATGAAAAATTCAGCGGGTGCTGAGAAAATTCCGGTGGATTGACTCCACCCGGCCGTTATACTCGGCCGGGCTGATCTGTGCTCCCTTGATGCCGCCCCGTAAATTGATCTCCGCAAGATATGTCTCCCCGCTTTCCGCAATCATCAAATCAATATGGGCGTATGGGAATTTGCCCCTGCCCATGACCTGCCGGCATAAATCAAGTTGCTCCCCGCTTATTTCACAGGGGTTGCTCTGTCCCCCGCAGTGTAGATTATTTCTAAAGTTGTTCGGATTGTATCGGGCGTACGACTCGAGATACTCACCAAGGATAATGACGCGAATATCCTGACTGTTTTCGGCAAATGGCTGGATAACAAACGGGAAGGGGAGGGAGCCCAGGGTAGAGTGGCTGAAAACGTCCTCAACATTATGCCACAGGTGAATGCCCATGCCGGCATTTTTTCTGTCAAGTTTGGTCACCACCCTGCTGATGCCGTTTTTCTGATACAGATTGACGATCTCCAGCATGTCATGCTGGTCATGGATCGGCATGGAAAGGGGAAGCATCTGCCTGCCAAAAATATGGGCCTGAAAAACCTTTGAGCGGCATAGATGCTGACTCAGCGCTGGGGGAAAAAGAATAATGCCACGCTCAACCAGATCGAGGAGAAGATGCTCCTCTGTGGTCTTGAGGCGTAATCGCCCGATAAAAATATCACCGCGCTGCAGGGTATGATATTCTTGGCGCAGGATCTGGTTTGTGGTGATAATGCGGGGAGTGGCAGAGGGGGGCATTAAAAGAGCATTTCCACAAAACGCTGGTGGAATCGGGTAAGATCGGCGTTACATTCTCCGCAAAAAAAACGGATTTCACCCAGTATCTGGGATTCGTCACCATCTTGGCTAAAACTGCAGTCGTCGTTCTGCACATAATGGGTCGTGAGGATAACCCCATCGGCAACTTCAACAAAATCTGTGTCATTACCACAGGTTGGGCAGGCAAGCCGCATGCCCATATTAGCAGTTTGATGGCTGCGTGACTGAGAGTCTGCCGGAGTATCCACTTTCAATTCCTCCTTTGAAAAAGTATTGTATACTAAGCGAGGCGGTGCAATTTGTCAATCAGCTAAACATTCAGGACCGGGTATTTGGTCACCCCCGCACATGAGAATGTAGTTACGAGCTAACACAAGTTATAGCAAATGACCGTCAAGCTTTATGGACACACTGTTACTACCTGTAATCTTAATGCGATTTTTATTTTTACGGTAAAGTCTCCATCAGTTTGGGCTCGACATTTTTTTGCCGTGTGCTTTGCTCCCAGGCAACGCCGTTTCTTTTACATGATTTTTATCGCCAAGATTGGTGGCAGAGGGTACATTATCAGGGATTGGCCACGTATGGTTTTTCTCTTCGGCAGTAAGGCACTTTTGAGGACTCCAAGGGAGACTGATTTCCCCCTCCCCGCTTGTTTTGTGGCAAAATAATTCCTTCAAAACGGATAAGAAAATGGCTGAAATACGAAGCACTCTTGAAATGGTTCTGGAACGGGCAGCCCGCATGGAGGCAAGTGCCTCAAGTGAGCTGATTCTGCAGGAGAAAGAAAAGGAAGGCATGCGCCTTGCCGCAGGCTTTCTGCGGGGTGAACAGGTTGATCTGCCCGCTGCCCTGGCAAAATGTCCCGCAGCAGAACGACCCCATGTGAAAAAGGGCATGGTAACCGCCTTACTCCGGAATATTGTTCTGCCCAGGACGGCGACTGAGGCGCCAGCTGCGGAAAAAGCCATGCAGGCCCTCATGGAGATCGGTCGGGACAAGGGCGACCTTGTCCAGGTGTTCACGGAAATGAAATCGATTCTGGACCGCTATCTGACTCACAAGGAACAGCTTAAAAAACAGCTGGAAGAGCAGTTTGCCCAGCAGATGATGTTGCTGGAAAAGAATCTGGCCCAGCAGACCGGCATGAAAATGAAGCTTCAGCCATCCCAGCACCCCAAATTTGCCGAGGAATGGCAGAGAATCCAGGTGGAACTGAATGACCAGTATGGGCGAGCGGTTGAGCAGTACAAAGAGTTTATCGCCACGCATCTCATCGCCACCTGAGGCCCGCGTACCGCTGTGCCGCGCACGAAAATTTCCCTATGCATCGAGCAAGATGCGGAAGTATGTGGTTGCTGTTGGACAGAGGTGGAAAAGGTGGTGCGGCACTGGGCCACAATCCATGGGTCGTCACTGCCGGCTTGGTGTTTTCCTCAGCAGGGTGGAAGGGAATGGACCTTTGACCTGCAAACCGATGAGCTGCTCACGGCCATCCGGCAATTGCATAACGACCTCTATGATCTGCAGGTGAGTTTTACCGTGTCATTTCATTCCTAAATCAAGCGTTAACTTTGTCCCCCTCGAGGGGGTGATTGAACTGAATCGGCTGCGCTGTGCGGCTCCGCACCGTACTATATGTACTGTTTCGTCGGTCGTGCTTTCGCCATCCGTGCCTCGCACGACATTAGAGCGTCCATGCTCGTCGCTGCTCGCTTGCCTTTATACCCCCCCTTGCTGTGTGTCCGCGTTTCCATCTTGATTTACCGTGAAAATAAAAAAAATATCGTGAAATTACAGCAAATTAAAATAGAAAAACTGGCATCCTGTCTGATTTATTATACTTGGTTTAAATGAAAGTCCTTTCCCCAGCGCGTAATGCATTCTGCAGTAGGAGCGGGCCTTGCCCGCGATAACGGAGTTTTGGCTATGTCAAAGGTAGCGGGCAAGACCTCCTACACCGCGAACTTTCATGCTTCGTTGTTCCCGCTTGCGGAGATGGGGGTTAGTTCGTAAATACATTTTCATGCTCGGGGGTGACCAAATACCCGGTCATGAGGGTTTAGAAATGAAATCAGTGGACTGAACAGGAAATGCACGGATCGTATGCCCGCACCAGCATCTCGGCCAGGCGCTGTATCTCGGCATCGGTTCTTTGCTGCGCTGCCGACTGCCGGGCCAGCTCGATGATATCATAATGGATATTGGCGTTGTTCTGACTGGTGGGAATGACGCAGTCCGCCCTGGTGATCCTGCCTGCCTTGTCAAATTCATAGGCATGGTAAAGAATGCCCCGTGGCACCTCCACCGCGCCGACACCCCGCCCCGCCTTCGGCATGACCGGCTGTCGGGGTTTCTGCCATTTTGCTGCCAGCAGTTCCTCAATGATGGCAATACTGTCGATGACCACATGGACGCATTCCACCAGCTGGGCGATGTTGTTCATGAAGGGATTGTGGTTGACCGGCTGCAGAGAGAAACTTGCCGCGATCTCGCGGGCTTTGGGATGCAGCAGGGCAAAGTTGTTGTTGAGCCGGGCCAGTGCCCCCGCGGCTAGGGAGGGGCGGGAAAGGCGGCTCCATTTTGAGGTGGAGTGGTCCACCACATATTCATTAGTCATCTGCAGGTATTCATCCTCTTTCCTTACCACGCCATCGCTTGAAACCAGATCGCCGCCGATAAACGGATAATGGTCCCCTCCTTTTAAGGAGACAAATTCCGTCTCCCTAACAAAATCGGGCAGCGAAAATGTCTGGAAGAGCTGGGCGGTTTTGACCAGATCCGGCAGAGCGGCTTCAAGTCTTGCTTTGATCAGGGCGAGCTGGGATTTTTCCGGCAGCATGGTAAAGCCGCCGACCACTGGCCGGGTCGGATGGACCCGGCGGCCGCCGATGATATCACAGGCGTCGTTGGCCAGCAGTTTCAGACGGGTGGCGCGCTGCACTACCTCCGGGTGGGTCTGGACCAGCGGCAGCACGCTGCCGATATGGAGAAAATCAGGGGCTGCCAGAAAATAAAGATGCAGAATATGGCTTTGCAGGGTCTCCATATGTTTGAGCAGGAGCCGCAGGCTGGCGGTCTGTTTGTCGGGCACGATGCCAAAGGCATTTTCAACCGCCCTGATGCTGGCCAGGGTATGCCCGATGGAGCAGATGCCGCAGATCCGACCACAGAGATAGGGGGCGTTTTCCCACAGTTTACCCACCAGGATGGCCTCGAAAAAACGGGGAGTCTCAACCACATCCCAGCCCGCCTCTTCCACCTGACCATTTTTGATCCTGATGCGGATATTACCGTGTCCTTCTACCCGGGTCAGATGGTTTACTTTAATGTTGCAGGAAACTTTCATGGATTCGTTATTCCTTAGAGGCTCTTTTCAGCTCACTGACATATTGCCCAAAGCCGCCGAAACATTCCAGCCGGTCCAGCATCTGCTCATCGGAAAAACCGTGTTCATGCATGATCTGCCTGAGCTGCCTCACATTGGGTTTTTCTGCCGGGCCCCGGCAGCCCCAGCAGCCGAGGCGGTTAGTGGGGCACCATGCGTCACAGCCTGCCCTAGTGATCGGCCCCAGGCACGGCTGGCCCAGGTCAAAAAGGCAGACATTGTGGTTGGCCTTGCACTCCATGCACACCGGATACTTGGGGTAATCAATGGACTTGCCCAGCACCAGATTGGTCACCACCCTTTCCACTTCTTCTTTTTTGATTGGACAGCCATAAATCTCCAGATCCACCGGCACGATGGCGGACAGGGGCATCGCCTCCCGGGTTTCTATGGGATGGGAGCCGTAGACCTGTTTTTTCACCCAGGCGAGGTCGTTGAAGCGATTTTTGAGCTGGTTCACGCCGCCGAAGCAGGCGCAGGAGCCGAGGGCCACCAGGGTTTGCGCCCGGTCGCGGATTTGTTTCAGCTGCTCTGCCTCGTCATCCCTGGTGATGCTTCCTTCGACAAAGGCGATTTCATAATCGTTGCTTTGCTCGCTCATCGCCTCACGGAAATTGACAATGGTCAGCAGTGAGAGGAAATCAACCAGGGTGGCCTCGTTATTGAGCAGCTGCAGCTGGCAGCCCTCGCAGGAGGTGAACTCGAAAAAAGCGACTTTCGGCTTTTTGACCGGCACGCCGAGATATGTATGTTCCTTGGCTGTCATGGGATCTCTAAATGGCTTCTTTCATATTCATCACCGACCAGTAGTCAAAAACAGGACCTTCCAGGCAGGTATAGGTGGAGCCGATGTTGCAGCGACAGCATTTGCCGCGGCCGCAATGCATTCTGCGCTCAAGCGACACGAAAATCTGCTGCATGGGCAGATGGGCCTTGAGGAGCATATCGCAGACGAATTTGAACATGACCGGCGGGCCGCAGACAATGGCGTAGGTGTTCTTGCCCATGTTCGGCGCTGCGGCGATGCGCTGCTCCAAAATGGTGGTGATGCGGCCCACCGGCCCCTGCCAGTCAGCGTCCCCTGTGTCAACAATGATATTGAGATTGATGTCAAACTGCCGCCACATATCGTACTGATAGGTAAAAAGCAGCTCGGAAGGGTTGCGTGCGCCGTAAATGATATCGATATTGCCGAAGCGGTTGCGGTTCTCCAGCACGGCAAAAATGGGAGCCCGCAGGGGGACGATCCCCAGGCCGCCGGCAATGAGCATGATATCATGGCCCTGCATCTGCTCCACCGGAAAGCTGGTGCCAAAGGGGCCGCTGATGCCCACCCTGGTGCCCCGGGGCACTCTGGCGAGAAAGTCGGTCATGTTGCCCACTGCCCGGATGCACAGCTCGATATCTCCGTGCCGGATGGGGGAGGAGGAGATGGAAAAGGGCGCTTCACCGATGCCCGGCAGTTCCAGCATGACAAACTGGCCCGGCTTAAATGAGAAGCGCATCCGCTCCTCCTGATCTATGATCTGGATCTGATAGAGTTTTTCCGTTGTGGTAAGGGGGTAGACATTGGTGATTTCCGCCTGAAAGGTGTATTCAAAGCTTTCCAGGTCCTGTTTGCGGGAATGATCCTGTTTTTCGGCCAGTACATCGACAAAGGGCAGTTTATGCATGGTCTCCTCCCTCGCCCCGCACACTCCTGATCACCTCAGGCACCGTGATGTTCGCCAGGCAGGATTGGCCGCAGCGGCCGCATCCCACACAGAGTGATTCCTCGAAGGCCTCGACAAAACCCCGGTGTTTATGATAGTAGCGGTATTTCAAGCGGTCATGGCTCTCCGGCCGGAAATTGTGGCCGCCGGCCACCTGGGCAAAATCAATGAGATTGCAGGAATAAAGATGCTTGGTCTTGGTGGCATGCTGCAGGCTGAGATCGACATTTTCCTCAATGCCGTAACAGTAACAGGTGGGGCAGACATTGGCGCAGGTGCCGCAGGAAAGGCATTTTTTGCCCCATTCCTGCCAGACGTCGGCCTGGAACTCCAGATCAAGGATCTTGGTCAGGTCCGTGGTGTCAACATGGCAGGTAAAGCGGTTCATGCGCTCCTGGGTTACTTCGAGAAAACGTTGGTGCTCGCTGTGGCGCGGCTCCCGGCATTCCATGCTGCTCATAAAAGTAAAGGCGCGGGCCGAATGGATCTCAACGAAATAAGAGTCACCCAGGTCGGTCAGAAACAGATCAAAGCCGTGGAGAACGGAATCCGTGCCCATGGACTTGCAGAAGCAGAAGGGCTGGGGCATGCAGCCCACGCCGATGATGAACATGTTTTTCCGTTTGGCGGCATAGTAAGGGTCCGGGAAAACATTGCCAAGGAGAACCTTGTCCAGTTTGTTCAAGGCGTTGATGTCACAGGCATGGAGTCCGAAATAGACTATTGGCTTGTCGGCATTGAAGTCCACATGTTTCTGCCAGCTGTCTGTTTGCAGATCAAAGGTGCACAGGGTTTCCCGGGGAGGAAGCACAAAGCGTTTCAGCGAGTGAATGGTTGCCGTGTAATCAAGCTGCAGCTCGGCAAAATCATAGATGAAATCAAAATCATAGAGAGGTGCGCCATGGCGGTCTACCCCTTTGCTCACTGGCCCGACAATATGATTGACCGCAAGAATATCGTAGAGATTGATGAGTTGGTCTTTGGCAAAAACTCGAAAAAGCATGCAGGGCAACCCTCAACAAAGAATTGACGAAAAAAAGATATATTACACTATGTCCAGAGCATTAAGCAATTGTCCAGCGGATTTGTCTGCAAATAATTGACGCCTTGGCTGATTATCGCTTGCACTTGCAGGTGGTCACTGTAATCATAGAAAATGTAATTTGCCGTGCTTGATGCTGTTTTGCAATAACTAATCAAGGTTCCGGGAAAAATATGGAAAAGCTCAACGAATTAAGAAAGATATTAAAAAATCGCAAGATTGACGCCCTGCTTGTCACCCAGCCGGATAACCGCAGGTATCTGAGCCGGTACAGCGCAACCGATTCATCCATCTCGGAAACGAGCGGGGTACTGCTCATCCCCCGCAGCGGAACGCCTTTGCTGCTGACCGATTTCCGTTTTGAGCTGCATGCGGCTTTCGAGGCCAAGGGTTTCGAGATCATTCTTTATCCCAAAGGCCTGCTGTCGCTGCTGCAGAAGCTGCTGCCGAAGCTCAAGGTCAAACGGCTGGGTTTTGAGAGCCATTACCTGCTCCATGCCACGGCCGGCAAGCTGACCTCCCTCACCGATAAGCTCGGCATCGAGGCGGTGCCACTGGTCGGCATTGTCGAGAAAATGCGAGAGAGAAAAGAAGAAGAAGAGATTGACAGCATTGAAAAATCTGTGTTGCTCAATGAACAGGTCTTCCAGGAGGTCTTTGCCACCCTGCGGGAGGGACAGACGGAACGGGAGGTGGCCATGCGCCTTGAGAACACCATGCTCGGCAACGGCGCGGAGCGGCCGAGCTTTGCCACCATTGTGGCCGGAGGGCCGAACGGTGCCTCCCCGCACGCGGTGCCCAGCTCCCGGCCGCTCAAGCAGGGAGAACCCATTGTCATAGATATGGGCCTGATCCTTGACGGTTACTGTTCGGACATGACCCGCACCGTGGTGCTGGGCACACCGGACCAGAAAACCGTTGATCTCTTCCGACTGGTGAGAAAGGCGCAGCTGGCGGCATCAGCCGCCATCAGAGCCGGGATAACCGGTAAGGAGGCTGATCGGGCTGCCAGGGAGGTCATCTCCGCGGCCGGACTGGGGGACAAATTCGGCCATGGCCTGGGACACGGGGTCGGCCTGGCTGTCCATGAAGCGCCGTCGCTCAATCGCAGAAACGGCAAAAAGCTGCAGTCCGGCATGATTGTTACCGTTGAACCCGGGGTCTACCTGCCGGGCTGGGGTGGGATACGGCTGGAAAACATGGGGGTGGTGGAGAAGAACGGCTGCCGCATCCTGAACCGGGACACAACTTTTCTTGATTTATAGAATCATGTAATCACCATTTGACGATCCTGAAGTAAAAACTTCAGCAACTGCGGAAGAGTATCTTCCCCGGCATCCGGAGGATTCCCCTTTGTGGAATCTCTTGAGTGCTCATTTCGTTCATTTCGTCTTGGGTTATTATGTGGTATATTGTTTTTATTGAATCCAAAAAAAACCTGCTCCTCCAATACTTATTTATTCCCGACCGGACGATGCCTAGTAAAAACCTGAAAAAGATACTTTTTGTTGAACCGTCCAAGGTGATCCAGAAGAAACTGGCGCTTTCCGTGGCAAATGAATCATTCGAATTTCGGGCAGTCAAAAACGCCGACCAGGCCCTGGTTGAAATCATCCGCTGGCATCCGGACATCCTCATCTCAAGCATTGAAGTCGGCAACATATCAGGGTTTGATCTTTGCTTGATTATCCGCATGATGCCTGATTTCGCCGGCATGCCAATCATCCTTTTCAGTTCCAGCGATCCCCAAAATACCTCACGAAAGGCGGAAGATGTGGGGGCTGACTATTATGTCCAGAAAGACGAGAAAGGGATTGCCTCCCTTAACCGGATCATTACCGACATACTGCATGGCCCTCAAGCATCGGTGCAGTCTTCTTATGAAAAACGGCCAATCCGCACCGTTCTTCTTGTGGATGACTCCGTAACAATGCGAAAGATAATCAGAAACATCCTCATCGGTATCGGCATAACGAGAGTGCTGGAGGCAAATGACGGGATGGAAGGACTTCAACTCATAAAAACAGAAGCAATTGACCTGGTGATCTCCGACTGGAGTATGCCAAGAATGAATGGCTTGGAGATGATAAAAAAAATTCGCACCAATTCTCAATTCGATACCATCCCCATAGTCATGGTGACGGCCGAGGTGGAAGAAGAAATTGAAAAAGCCATGCATCTTGGCGTTGATGACTACCTGAGAAAACCGTTCAACCTCCTGGACATGAAAAAAATGATTGCCAAATTTACTGAATGCGCCACGGAGCAGTGAAAAACATTTCTCCACTCCAGGACAACGAGTCCTAATGGCTTTTATTTTTCCAATCAAACATTTTCGAGCAAAATGAAAGCGGAATACCTCAATCCATTTCTGCACGCCGCCAAGAGCGTCATAGAGACGATGGCGCATCTGCCCGTCAGGGTGAAAGCCTTGTCCCTCAAGGAAAACAAAACCACCTATGGAGTGATAACGGGTATCATCGGCTTGGCCTCGGAAACAATCACCGGCACCATGGTCATCAGTTTTTCAGAGCCGTGTATTTTGCAAATCGTCGCCAACATGACCGGTGAACCGGGAAAAACGAGAATAGACGCTGAAGTGGTTGATGCCGTGGGCGAATTGACAAATATGATTTCCGGTGGCGCCAAAAATCAACTGGCCAAAATGAAAATGAAATTCGACCTTTCCCTGCCCACCACGATTGTCGGAAAAAATATTGCTATCGGCTACCGCGCCAATACCCCGATCATTGTCATCCCGTTTATGACGGCAAGCGGCGAATTTGTGGTAGAGGCAAATCTCGCTTTGCGCGCCTAGCAGCCAGAAAAATTTCGGCAAGGGGGCTGAGCGGTTTGCCCGGCGGGTCATCACTGCGACAGGACAGGAGGGGAGCCGGCTGGAAAACATGGGGGTGGTGGAAGAGAACGGCTGCCGCATTTTAAACCGCGACACGACTTTTCTTGATTTATAACGGCGTCTTTCATCAAAAAAGGCCGTTGCTCAGTTGTGGGCAACGGCCTTTGTATAGCATCTTAGCTGTCTCCTGTCCGTTATTTTACATTGCCAGCTCCCCGCTCAGTAGATGCTCAGGTAATTATCCCTTTCCCAGTCGGTAACCGCGATCCGGTAGGAATCCCATTCCTTCTCCTTTGCTTCAATATATTTGTTGAAAATATGTTCGCCCAGTGTCTGTCTGGAAAGGGTGTTTGTCTTGAGCTCGTCTATGGCCTCCTTGAGATTGGCCGGCATCGAGGGAATGCCGGCCGCTTCCTTTTCACCGGGGGTCATGGCGAAAATATCCTGATTAACGGCCGGCGGAGCCTGCAATTTGTTCTTGACCCCGTCAAGGCCTGAATTGAGCATCATGGCCAGTGCCAGATAGGGATTACAGGTTGGATCCGGGCAACGCACCTCGGTCCGAGTGCCCAAATCACGAGAGGCGGGGATACGGATAAGGGCGGAGCGGTTGGAGGCGGACCAGGCCACATAGACCGGCGCCTCATAGCCTGCCACCAGACGCTTGTAGGAGTTGACCAGCGGATTGGTCACTGCGGCAAACCCTCTGGCATTTTTAAGAATACCGGCAATGTAATGATAGGCGGTTTCACTGAGCTGCAGGGGACCGGCGGGGTCATAGAAGGCGTTGGTGCCGTCCAGATTGAACAGGGACTGATTGGTATGCATGCCCGAGCCGTTGATGCCGAAAACAGGCTTGGGCATAAAGGTGGCGTGCAGGCCGTATTTGGCGGCGATGGAGCGCACAACCCACTTGAATGTTACCGTGTTGTCGGCGCATGTCAGGGCATCGGCATATTTGAAATTGATCTCGTGCTGGCCTTCCGCCACCTCATGATGGGATGCCTCGATCTCAAAACCCATGGCCTCCAGGGTAAGGATGATCTCCCGGCGGGCGTCAATGCCGCAGTCTTCCGGATCAACACTGAAGTAGCCGGCAACGTCGTGCGTTTTGGTGGTGGGATACTTTTTCTCGGTTTTCTCAAAAAAGAAGAACTCGCATTCCGTGCCGACTTTCATAGTGTAACCGAGTTCTCTGGCCTCGGCTAGCACCCTTTTGAGGTTGTTGCGGGGACAGCCTTCAAATGGGGTTTTCCCGTCGGCCCGGTAAACATCACAGATGATGCGGGCGGCGGAGGTTCCTTCCTTGGTGCGCCAAGGAAGAACGGTGAAGGTGTCAAAGTCGGGCTTGAGATACATGTCGGACTCGTTGATCCTGACAAAGCCGTCAATGGAAGAGCCGTCAAACATCATCTGGCCGTCCAGCGCCTTTTCGATCTGGCTGAGCGGCAGGGCGACGTTTTTCATAAAACCGAATATATCGACAAACTGCAGCCGGAAAAAGTGGACATTCTGTTCTTTAATGATCTTCATTATTTCATCGCGTGTCATGGCCTGTCTCCTGTGGGTTGAAAATGGATTGGGTTCGTCATTTGCTTTTGGGGCGTGAAGTGATCAGGTAAGGCGGCAGCACCTCGGAGAAGAGAGAAGAGAGAGGAGGGGCACTGGCCAAGTCCTCCGGTCTGTTGTCAACTCAAGGTCCTATTGTCGCCATAACGAGTAAATTTTTTTATGATTGCTGTGGTTTGTTCTAGAAATAGAAAATTTTTTTAGCTAAGAGGACACTAGCCAAACGGGTTACATTTCCTGGATAGAATATATGGGAAAACCTGCACAACTGGGCGCTGATCGGGGAAATTATTTGTTACCAGTAGCGAACTCTGCCAACATCAACATGAATAAATTCGGATTCCGGGTAGTAACCGACTCCGCCTCTTTTCAGTTCAACGGCCGCGGTCAGCAGGTTTTCAAGTTTGCGGCCGGGTAGCCGGATATCCACTGCCTTGCCACAGGTGTGCATGCTGTTTTTCGCCACCCCTCTGCTGCGTTTGCGCAGGAGACTGTTGGTTTTGGGGGAGCGATAGCCGGAAATGATGTGGAAGGGGTCGCCGGTACCAAACTCTCCATGGAGAACGTATAGTAAATCCAGGAGTTTCGTGTCAATCTTTTTGATATCGCCGGTGCGATGATCCCGCAGAATGCGGTTGATGTCAGCCAGTGCGCCGGGAACATATCTGCCCTGGCACCAGTACGTTGACCGCAGTTTTTCACCGGTATGGGTGTTATAAAAGGAAAGTGATCTTTCCGGGGTGATCATCTTGCGCACCGCGCCCATCGTCTCAAAGGGAATGGCGCTTGTCAGGGCGGTGATGAGACCTAAGGTAATAAATCCTCTTCTGCTTAAACTGTGCGGAAATCCGTTCATTTGGTATGGTGCCTCTCAGGATTTTTTGCCAGGTTTTTCAGGTCATAGGGGGATGGATGAATGAGCCTGCATAAAAGCCACGCAATAAATCATAGCATATAACATGCCTCGGGCAAAGAAAATGTTGCGGCCGCCACCCCTGAAAACGGGCCGCTTTTTCATCGCGGCCGGGAAATGTCACGGCGCTTTCGTGCTGTTTTCACTTCTGGGCGGAAGAGGGCTTGCCGGCAGCGATTCATCAAGCATGACATCTCTTCCATAAATATCATCACGGAATTGCAGGATATTATTGTCGTCAACCCAGGCGGTCAGATAGATGAGATGAACGGGAACAGGTTGTGGCAGATTCACAGTCTGTTCCTTGCCCTCTGTTATGGCGGCAAGGATTTGTTCCCTTGTCCACTTCTTGCTGTCGCGCAACAGATATACCGCAAGCTCCACCGGCTTTTCGATGCGGATGCAGCCGTGGCTCAAGGCCCGCACATTGCGTTGAAAAAGCCCCTTATGGGGGGAGTCGTGCAGATAGACGTCAAACTGGTTGGGAAAGATGAATTTGATGCTGCCCAGGGGGTTCAGGGGGCCGGGGTCCTGGCGCAATTGGTAGGGGAAGTAGTCGATATTCAAGCGCGACCAGGCAATGGCCTGCAGTTTTTTGTCCTCAATGATATTGCCGTATTGCAGCACCCTGATGTTGTTTTTGAGCAGATAATGGCGATCCTTGCGCACCTTCGGCAGGATTTCCTCAACCGCAATGGTCCTGGGGATGTTCCATGGCGGATTGAGCACCAGGTAGCGCATTTTCCGGCTGAAAACCGGGGTGTTCCAGAATGGTTTGCCCACCACCACAGGCATGGTCAGCACAGTTGTGCCCTCTTCCACCACATCAAGGGCAAAGTTTGCTATATTTACCAGGAGATAACGTTTGCCGGGGTTTCTGAAACTCCAGCGCAGCCGCTCCAGGTTGATCTCTATCTGGCGCACCCGCTTTGCCGGTGAAACATTCAAGGCGCCGAAGGTTTGCGCGCCGATGACACCGTCGGCATCCAGACCGTGTCTTTTTTGGAAGCTGACTATCGCCCTGACCAAGCCCGCATCAAAAAGCTCATCCCCCATGTTTTCCCCGGCCGTCAGATCGCCTAAAATCGCCAGCCGCTGTCTGATGGCCGGTATTTTCTTGTCGTGCATATCCTTTTTTAACGGCGGCCTTGATGCGGCGATCATTGGCCACTCTTTATGCTGGGCAGCCAGCAAACGATAGTGGGCCAGGGCCTGCCGCAGTCTGGTGTAGAGCTTTTCTTTGGGCGTCAGATCGCTCAATGACTCTTTGATGCGGTTTTCCTGGAGGGATTTTTCCAGAACCGCGGTTACGTCCATTTTTTCATTGTGGGCGAACCATTCCGCCTTGAGCATGATGGGGTTGATGCAGCCGTTGGAAAGATGGCAGCTCAGCAGCAGAAAGGAGTCGGTAAGCAGCACATCAAGATCAGCCACCATGGCGGAATCAGGGCCATTATTCTCCGGTCTTGCCCGAAGTTGCCCCAGTAACAAGGCAATGGTCTTGATGTGATAGTATTCAGGGGGCAATCCTTCCAGTTCTGCCTTCTGAATGGCGCTGACCAAGGCATCAGCCTGGGGAAAGCGGCTGTCGCTGCCTGTCCATGCCGGTTGGAAATCCCGTTTTCGGTAAAATACGGCGGCCATATCAAAGGAATAGACGGATTCTTCCCCGGAGGTCATCCTTGAGCGCGCATCTTCGCTGGTGAATCTCTCTTTGATGAGATCAGCGGCAGTCAAGGCCTGCTGCTCCCCGGCCAGCAGCTGCGAGGCTGAAAACAGTACCTGGGTGAGGAGGCTGCACATGAGCAATGAGATGATCATGCGTGCATGGCGGGTGAACATTGTTTATCCTTGCAGATTGATGGTTTGCGCAGGGCCGGTTTTTCAGTCAACAAGCAGAGGTTCGAATTGCCGCAAAGGGCACTCTCGGCAGCGGGGCCTGCTTTTTTTACAGTACTCTTTACCCAACCGCACGATCAGCGCATGAAACTCATTAAAAAGTTTTACATCGGCGGGCAGACTGTCCACGAACAGGTCCTGCATCTCGGCATAGTCTGTTTCTTCGCCGATGAGGCCATGCCTGGTCAGCATGCGGTAGGTATAGGTATCCACCACAAAAACGGGTTTCTGCGCGGCATAAAGCAGGATGGAGTCCGCGGTTTCCGGGCCGATCCCCTTGACGGAGAGCAGCTTTTCCCGCAGGCTGATTGTTTCCAGGCTGAAAAAGCGATCCAGGTCACCGGCGGGCTCTTCCCGGCTGATCAGGGCCAGCAGGTTCTTGAGGCGCCGAGCTTTCAGGTTGAAGTAACCGGATGGCCGGATTTTATCTGCAAGCACGGCTTCCGGCAGGCTGGCGAGTGCGGCAAGGGAGAGGAGATTCTCTTCTCGTAGATTGCCTATGGCCCGGCTGACATTGGTCCAGTTGGTATTCTGGGTAAGCACGGCCCCCACCATCACCTCAAAGGGGGTCTCCCCGGGCCACCATTGCTGCGGGCCGAAATGGTCAAGAAGAGTGGTGTAGATAGTGACAAGAGTGGGCACTGTCAATCAGAGCGGATGAAAAAGAGATAGACCAGCAGCACGATCACCACCAGGCCGACGCCTGCCACGGGCAGAACCTTGCTGAGCTGCAGCTCGCCACCGACCACCAGCTGCTGGGCATAGCTGGTGCCAGAGAACCACCAGACGCCGATGGCCATGGCGGTGCAGACCAGATTGTTCAGCGCCTGCTTGTAGAACCACCAGCCAATCTGGGCGATGAAGGGCACGAGAAACCAGGGATTGGTAAAGAGACCTTTGACATCAACCTGCCGTATTTGCTGAAGCAACTGGGTGTAGTTGATAAAATCCACCACAGGCGTGAAAATATCAGTCATGAAAGACCTCCGAAAGGAAATTATTATTTATCCGTGCCGCCGCGGCCGGGCAAGGTCGCTTTCTTGTAAACCTTGATAGCGCAGTAGGAGCCGCACATGCTGCAGGCATCTCCCTTGTAGGAGTTCCCTTCCTCACGATAGCGCAGAGCCTTGTCAGGATCAAGGGACAATTCGATCTGCCCTTTCCAGTCCAGGCGGTTACGGCATTTGGCCATGGCGATATCCTTGTCAAGGGCGCCGGGCACTCCTTTGGCAATGTCTGCTGCGTGGGCTGCGATGCGGGAGGCGATCACCCCATCCCGTACATCCTCGGCTGAGGGCAGTTTGAGGTGCTCGGCCGGGGTGACGTAGCAGAGATAATCGGCGCCGGCGGCAGCGGCAATGGCCCCGCCGATGGCGCCGGTGATATGATCATAGCCGGGGGCGATATCCGTCACCAGGGGCCCGAGAACATAGAACGGCGCGCCGTGGCAGAGGCGCTTCTGTAGCAGCATATTGGCCTGGATCTGATCCATGGGCATATGGCCCGGCCCTTCGACGATAACCTGCACGCCGGCTTCCCAGGCCCGCAGGGTCAGCTCGCCGAGATGGATCAGTTCCTGGATCTGGCCCCGGTCGGTGGCGTCGGCCAGACAGCCGGGCCGCAGGCCGTCGCCCAGGCTGATGGTCACTTCATATTCTTTCAGGATGGCCATGATCTGGTCAAAGTGTTCGTAAAAGGGGTTTTCCTTGTTGTTGTAAGCCATCCATTCAATGGTGAAGGAGCCTCCCCGGCTGACCACCCCCATGAGGCGCTCGTGGTTCTGCAATCTGGTCAGGGAATCCCGTGTCAGGCCGCAGTGGATGGTCATGAAATCAACGCCGTCTCTAGCCTGCTGCTCAATGGTGGCCAGCATTTGATCAACGGTCACTTCGCCTATTTCCTTTTTCTGCCGCTCCACCACATCGGCCACGGTCTGGTAGACCGGCACCGTGCCCAGGGGAACGGGACAGCGGGCAAGAATTCCTCTGCGCACCTCGTTGAGGTTTTCCCCCATGCTGAGATCCATGACGGTATCGGCGCCAGCCTTGAGGGAAACGCAGAGTTTTTCCAGTTCCTGATCCAGGCCGGGCATGTCACGGGATGCGCCGATATTGGCATTGACCTTGGTGGCAAGTCCTTTGCCCACTGCCATGATTCTCTCGAAATCATGGTTTTTATTCTTGGGAATGGCAATGACGCCCTGGGCCACTCCTTCCATCAGTGCCTGCGGCGATACCCCTTCATTTTTTGCGCATTGCTCGAAAATGGAAGTCATTTTCCCATTTATGGCATCTTCTCTTATAGTCATCTATTTTCTCCTTATTGCCATGGTCAGGAAACATACCTGGAATCAGAAAGCGCTCCGTTATCGCAAAAAGCAACGGAGTCTTTTCTGCAAGGCCGGCAAGATTGGCAGGTTGGGGTAGTGGGTGATTGATTATACAATAAGTTATGTAGTGAAAAATGTGAAATAATACCAGCAGCCATAACGGTATGCAACTTAAAAAAAAAGAGAACTGTTCCTGACAACGCCAGGGTTGACAGCCCTGGTTTGATGATTATCTTACGTTCACAAATTCATCTGCGGACCCTTATCAGGGTTGCGTCAATAAGTATACCTCATATGGCAGGATCATAGTTAAAATCAGTTCAACGGAGTATGGCAATGACAGGAAAAACGGAAACAAAAGAATTTCAGGCTGAAGTCAAAAAGCTGCTCGATATCGTTATCCACTCGCTTTATACGGAAAAAGAAATTTTTCTGCGGGAACTTATCTCAAACTCTGCAGATGCCATGGAAAAATTCAGGCACCAGAAGCTCATGGAAGAAGAGGTGTTCGATGCCGACGCTTCCCTGGAAATAAATATCAGTGCCAATGATCAGGAGCACACCCTGACCATTACCGACTCGGGCATCGGCATGACCCGGGACGAACTGGAGCATAATCTCGGCACCATCGCCCATTCCGGTTCAAAAACCTTTCTTACCGAACTGGATCAGGCCCAGCAGAAGGAGGTCAACCTGATCGGGCAGTTCGGGGTGGGCTTTTATTCGGCCTTTATGGTGGCCAAAAGGGTGCGGGTCCAGTCCCGTTCCTACCAGGTTGATGCGGAGGGCTATGAGTGGTCATCCGACGGCACCGGCAGCTTTACCCTCAACCCGGAATCCGGGCTGCATCGGGGCACCAAGGTGATCATTGAGCTCAACGACGACGCCTTTGATTACGCCAAAGAGGAAACCATCAAACGTATCATCAAACAGTACTCCAATTTCGTTTCCTTTCCCATCAAGGTGGGCGGCGAGACGGTCAACACGGTGCAGGCCCTGTGGACCAAGGGCAAGGACGACATAAAGGCCGAAGAGTACAACGAGTTTTACAAGTTTATTGCCAATGCCTTTGATGAGCCGATGAGCTATTTCCACTTCAGCGCCGACGCTCCGCTGGCCATCAAGTCCCTGCTCTTTGTGCCTGAGGACAATATCGAGCTGATGGGTTTCGGCCGCATGGAGCCCGGGGTCAGCCTTTACTGCCAGAAGGTGCTCATCGAGCAGCACAGCAAAAACATCCTGCCCGAATGGCTGCGTTTTCTCAAGGGGGTGGTTGACAGCGAGGACCTGCCACTGAATATCTCCCGCCAGGCATTGCAGGACAACGCCCTGGTGGCCAAGTTGAAAAAGATCATCACCAGCCGCTTTCTGAAATTCCTCAAGGATCAGGCGAAAAATGAAGTGGAACAGTATGAAAAATTCTGGAAGACCTTTGGCATCTTTCTGAAAGAAGGGGCCACCATGGATTATACCCACCGTGATGATCTTGCCAAACTGCTGCGTTTTGAGTCATCAAAGTCAGAGGAGGGCAAACTTATCTCCCTTGACGACTACATCGGCCGGATGAGGGAAGGCCAGGATGACATTTACTACATCAACGGACCCACCCGCCACGCCATCGAAACAGGTCCCTATTCCGAGGTGTTCAAGCGGCGCGACGTGGAAATCATCTATACCATGGAGCCAATCGATGACTTTGTCTTCAGCCATCTGCACGAGTATGAGGGCAAAAAGCTGGTTTCCGCCGACCGGGCAGATCTGAAGCTGCCGGAAAAAACCGGGGAGGACACGGAGGAAAAAGAGGCGGCCGAGACCGGCAAGCTTGATGAGCCCATTGCCCAGACCCTGACCAAATGGATGAAGGATGTGCTGGGGGAAAACGTCAAGGAAGTGGCCATCTCCAACAGGCTGGTGGACAGCCCGGCCATGATCGTCAATCCGGACGGCTTTTTCACCAGCAGCATGGAACGGGTCATGCGGGCCACCAACGTGGAGCATAAGATAGCCGGCAAAAACCTGGAGATCAACACCGGACATCCCCTGATCAAGGGCCTGGCGGACATGCGGGTGGCTGACGAGGAATTCGCCAAAACCATTGTCAAGCAGATCTATGACAACGCCATGATCCAGGCCGGCCTGATGATCGAGCCCCGCGACATGGTGGAGCGCAGTTACCAGATCCTGGAGCGGGCTGTGCAGAAAAAAAGCGAGTGAGCGTTGCAGAGCGATTCGTGGATGTCCCTCGCCCTTAAAATTCCCTAAGACTGCCCGGCGTAACAGGTCTTCCTGACCTGTTACGCCAGTTTCTTTTCAGACGCCTATAAGCCGTAGCCGTCGGGGCAGCCTGCGCCGCCACCTTCCCGCAGAGATCCCAGTTTTCCCAGACATCCTTCAAACCGGGCGAACAAAACAGCTCTCTTACCCTTGTCGAAAGATGCACCCCAAAAAAAACCGGCCCGCAAACAAATTCTTTCCGCCACGGCTGATCCTCCCTGTGTGACATTGTGCCATATTGACATTGAAAAAAATGCCAGCATAGTGTTATTTATGACCAAGAGAGGTGAGGGCAGGTATTTATCTCCTCTGCTTCTCAGGACCAGAAACCGAAATAATGAAGAACGCGCTTTGTGATAAAGCCAAACCCATCGTGAGGTGGGGACGGAAAGCCACGGATTTCATCTGAAACAGCCGGGTTGCCTTGAGGGAGGCAGCTCGGCTGTTTTTTTGTGAGGGATAACAGGCAGCGAATCTTGCCGCGATGAGTTCGCTTTTTCGTACATCCTGCAGCAACCTGTCTGAAGCAATGCCAGATAAAATGCCTGACTTGCCGAGAGCGTTTTGGCGGCTGGTTTCAGGGCATTTTTCAGACCATGCAGTGAAAATTGACAAGTGAGAAGAGGAGAGAGGGATGAAGAGAAGAGATGTGGTTCTGGTTGCCCTGGCAGCCTTGGTCATGGGATGGACGGGCCAGGCCCGGGCGGATTACACTTACTCCTTTGATGAGGTCGACTATCCCGGGGCAGAGGAAACCTGGGCAGGTGGCATCAACGATTCCGATCACATCGTCGGCATGTATAAGGATGAGAACGGCCTCCATGGTTTTTTCTATGACGGTCTGCAGACATATACCTCCTTTGATTATCCTGTGAATGAGAAAAATACTTGGGCGGAAGACATCAACAACTCGGGCCAGATAGCCGGCTTCTATGAGGATCTCTGGCAAAAAAGGCATGGCTTTATTTACGATGACGGAGCCTTTACCCAAATCGATTACCCGGATGAACCCCACACCATCACCTATGTAACGGGCATCAACAACGCAGGCGTCATCGTCGGCCACTTCTTCACCGGAGAAGACGGCAGCTATACGGATATTGACGCTTTTTACTATGAGGACGGCACCTATACCCGGGTGCATTACCCGGGGGCTCAGTACACCTATCTCTACGGCCTCAATAATCTGGGACAGATGGTTGGCTACTATCAAGTGGTGAGTGGCCGCCGTGGTTTCATCTATGATCGTAGTGCCGGGACCTTTACGGATATCGTCTACCCCGGGGCCATTTTTACCTATGCCTATGATATCAACGATTCCGGGCATATCGTCGGTATCTGCTACCTCAGCCCTTACTGGCACGGTTTTCTCTACGACGGCACGACCTACACTCTGGTGGATTTCCCGGGCGGTTTGAACACCTGGGGAACGGGGATCAATGAGGCGGGCCGCCTGGTGGGCTATTACTACTCATCCACATCCGCTAAGTGGCGCGGTTTCGTCAACTGCCCCTCCGCCTCTAACCCCGACCAGACGGATAGTGACGGCGACGGCCTGTCCGACACCTGCGACAACTGCCCGACTGTGGCCAATATCGATCAGACGGACAGCGATGTCGACGGAGCGGGCGATGCCTGCGACAACTGCCCGGGCCTGTTTAACCCTGAGCAGGCGGATCCAGATGGTGATAATGTGGGCGCGCTCTGCGACAACTGCCCGGATGCGGCCAATCCGGCTCAGCTTGACAGCGACGGTGACGGAACGGGTGATACCTGCGATAATTGCCCGGCCCTGGCCAAAATCCCGAGCAGACGGACACGGATGGCGACGGTGTAGGCAATGACTGCGACAACTGCCCCCATACCGTCAACACCGATCAGGCCGACGCTGACGGAGACGGAACGGGTGATGCCTGTGACAACTGCCCCGGCCTGGCCAACGCCGGTCAGGAGGACTTTGACAGTGACGGGGAGGGCAATGATTGCGACTGCGACGATGGCTTTTTCGGACCCAACGAGGACGGGGCGGACTGCGGAGGCAGCTGCCCGGCGACCTGCCCCTCCGGCTGTGTGCCCATTATTCAGCATGGGGATACGGCCCATAAGATCGATATCGTTCTCATTCCCAGCGACGAGTATGCCTCATTAGCCGGACCGATGCTCGGTATCACCGGCCGTACCCTGATCGGCGGGATTTGGACCCCTGTGCCGATACCCGTCCAATGGCGGGACGACACGGTCTCCCTGATTCAAAACAGCTATTATGCCAATGACCTCATCAGTGCCTTGGGAAACATTGGCAAGATCAATTTCTGGTATCTCCGGAAATTTGCCGAGTTCAGCCCGGCCAATGGAGCTCCTGATTGCACTGAGTGCTGCGACAGGTCCGCCCCGCCGGGATGGCAGGATGACTGTCCACAAGCGGATCAGGCCGCCATCGTCCATATCGCCTCATGCAGGGATTTCAGCCGCGGCGCCGTCTTTTCAGCGGAGAATACCTCGGTGGGCACCTTTCTTCATGAATCGGGCCACGGGGTCTTTGATGTGGCGGATGAGTATGATGACGGTCCGGCATGCACCACCCACTATTTCCGCTCGGACCCTTATCCGAATATCTTCCGCACCGAGTATGGCTGCAGGCAGAACACCATCTATCCGGACGATGACTGTCATGAATTTACCGACTGCCAGTTGGGGTGGTGGAAGGCGCAGCCGGCAATGACCATCATGAACTCCTGTGAAGGCATGAGCAGCCCCGGCTATCCCAATGTGGTCTGCCGTTGGGCCTGGGATGCGGAACCCCAGGTCCAGTACATCCTGGACCAGTATGTTGAGCCGGGGCTGGATGCAGCAAGCGATTTAGACTCAGCTGACCAGAACGAAACGCGCAAGGCGCTGGTGGCGAATCTCCATTATGACGGCGAGAGCGTCACCGTAAACAGCATCACCATGGTTTTTGGCGATTCACCCCAAAGGTATATTCGTCCGGAGGGGCTCAAGCTGCAATTCTTGAATACTGATAGCAATATTATTAATGAATTCCAGATGCGGGACCCGCGCTACGTTCATTTCGATTATCCCCAGGGTGCCCAGACCTTGGATGAGGCGGATTTTACCGTGGTCTTTCCGTTCATGGTCGACATCAAGACCCTCAAGTTTTTTGACGTAGCCACGGAGGCCGAGCTGGGCACCATGGACCTGGCCCCGGCGGTCAATGCCTTCTGCGCCGATCATCTCGACGATCTCGATTGCATTGCCTATGACACCGATATCGACGGCGATGGGGTGCTGGATGTCTTTGACAACTGCCTCTTCGTCCCCAACCAGGGCCAGCAGGATTCCAACCAGGATGGTATCGGTGACGCCTGCACCTGCGAAGGGGACATCAATGAGGATGGCACGGTCAACAGTGCTGATGTCTCTTTCATGGCCATGAATTTCGGCAGAACCGATTGCAGCCAGAATCCCTGCCCGGGTGATCTGCGCGAAGATCAGGACGTGGACGGCATCGATGTCAGGATCGTAAGTTCCGAAATGGGCAAAACCGGCTGCCAGCACTAAATTGAGAGGGGGAAGACTACGCGTTACAGCACTGCAAGTCTTCCTCCAACTTGCAGATGTGTGATTGTTTCGGTTGCCGCATTTGAGGTGGAGTCAGAAAGGCAGCCCCAATCGCGCTGTCAAGCCGGCATCGGGATGGCGCCGACGCTGTCAATAATTTCCTGGAGGGAAAAATCGTCGATTTGTTGCGGGTCATAGACAATATCGACCTTTGACCGGATATTTTTTTTCCACAGATCAAAATCGGCGGCGATTGTGGCGACGATGCGCTCCACATCATCGGTAAAGGTGACGATCTTGAAATCCTCTTCGCTGATCAAGGGCACCTGGTCCTGTTCCAGCCTGTCGTAGTAAAGGATTTTGCTGAGGACTTCCATGAATTCCTCCCACATGGGGTGTGCCAGTATGGGGAAATTGTCTTCAATGTGATTGACCTGCTTAAGCTGCAGCAGGTAGAGCATCTCGAGCGCTGTTCCCAAGCCGCCCTGGGCATAGTAGGCCGCCTTGATCTGGCTGACAAAGGCCTGCAGGCGGGTGGAAAAATTTTCGTGCTTGGTGGTGATGTGGGTGATGCCGTTGCCGCTTTCCTCAAACGGCAGGGTAATCAGAATGCCGACATTGTCGGCGTAGGTTTCTTCTCCTCTTTTCGCCCGTGCTGCCCGTGCCCTCTCAAGCCCCTCATTGGCTGCCTGCATGATGCCGGGGCCGCCGCCTGTCACCACGCCGATCTTGCGGGCCTGGACGAGCGCCTTGGTCAGTTGGGAGACATACTGGAATTCTGAAGAGTTTTTTTCCGTGCGGGCGCTGCCGAATATGGCGATCCGGTAGTGGGCCACGAGATCGAACCGCTCTTTGCGTTGGATCTGCTGTTCGAAAATCAGGCGCGATTGTTTCAGGCGGGTAATGGCTGTGATGAAATTTTCCAGACGAAATGTCTGTCTCTCTTGTGCCTGCTGGATATCGGCGATGGCCTCGAGTCGTGAGTGGGTCATGATGATTTGCGGGGTAAGTAAAATTTTTTAAAGGGTAGGTCAATTTAGTGGTTGTTTTGCCTGCTGTCAAGCAGATGTAGACTCACCTCGGCTTTGATGCTCTTTCCGGCTGAAGACTTTCTCCCCCCATGCTGCCCTGAAAATCCTGAAAAAAAGCTGATATCTTCATAACTTGTTGATTTGATTTGCTGGTTTTGTTAGAGAAGATGGAATGCCTAAAGCTGCGGCAGTGCTTCATCAAATCTACCTATTCACCTGACCAGTACGTGAAATGTCATAAGCCAAGGGGAGCGTGATATGGACCCCATCACCTCGAACTTTCTGACCAGTGTGGCCGCCGGGTTGACCGGAAAATTGCTGAACGCGGCCGGCCGCCGTATTGCAAATTCCTTTTCCGGCCCAAAGGAGAAAGAGGCCTTGCAACTGGCCGTCCGTGACGGGATTGTCGCCCTGCTGCTCACCATACCAACCGAAACTGAAGATGAGTATATCCTCCTGGATGATATCTTTCAGGATTTTTTTCAGGACGAGGACACGGCCAAGGCCTTGGTGGGACTCTTGCGCGGTATGCCGCCGGACCTGGAAGATCTCCAGGATATTTTCAGTGATCAGGGTTTTGTTGCCGAGCAGATTGCAGGCTTTGATTTCCGAGAGGCCATGCAGGCCTTTACCGCCGCCTTCCTGGAATCTGCGGAGAGTTCAGAAGTCCTGCAGCCGATTATCAAAATCGGCTTGCTGCGCAAACAGGCAGGCCTGCAGGAAGAAACCCTTTCCTCCATGCGGGAGCTGATCTCCTTTCTGCGGCAGGCCAAGGAGGAGAGTATAAGCCTCCAGGCCGGTATCCTCCATGCCCTGGAAAAGAAGGATGCAAAACCAATGGAGTACCGCCCGCAGGTACGGGGTATTGCCGCGGAAGGTGATTGGCAGAGCCGTTACTTGCGCACTATGTGGGGCGTCTGCGACAAGCTAGAGCTGATCAACTTTGACGAATCCGCCTGCGGCACCGGCGATGCTGATGAGCTTAAGATCTCCCAGGTTTTTACCACCCTCAATCTGGCCAATCTTGATTGCGCCGAGGGTGAGGATGTTGGCGAGGTGATCCGGGGGAAAAAAGAACAACGTATTGCCGGCAGGGAAAGAGAGAGAGAAAGACACCCCATCCGGGCGGTGGCCGCCGTGGCCGCCATGGACCGTCTGGTAATTCTCGGCCGGCCCGGCAGCGGCAAGAGTACCCTGGTCAATCATCTGGCCGGTCAGCTCGCCCAGAGGCGGGCCAATATGCCGGAAGGATTAGCCGGCTGCGGCTGGTCTGATGAGAAACGGCTTTTGCCGGTCCGCATCGTTCTGCGGAAATTTGCCGCCTGGCTGCCCGACGAGGAGGAGGCAAACGCCGGCCTGGTGGGGCGCTATCTGGAAAAGATGCTCTCTGATATGGATTGCGGAGAGGCCTGTCCCTATCTCAAAAGGGTGTTATGGGAGGAGGGCGGCATCATCTTTTTTGACGGGCTCGATGAGGTGCCGGCCGGAACAGTTCGGGAAAAAAGGGAGCGCATCATCGAGGCAATTCGGGAATTCTGCGCACCGCTGGATAAATGCAAGGTGGTGGTGACCAGCCGGGAATACGCCTATAAAAAAGAGGATAGCTGGCGGCTGCCGGAAAATGAATTTCCAGTGGTGGAGCTGGCCCCCTTCGGCGAGGAGCAGATGGGCGTCTTTGCCAGGGCCTGGTATGCTGCGGTGGGGCCGAAGAAGCTCTGGGACAGAAAGAAGTGCGAGGATGAGGCAGAGAGCCTTTTTCAAGCGGTTCGCAGCCAGTCCCATTTAACAAACATGGCCGGTTCTCCCCTTCTGCTCACGATAATGGCCCAGCTCCACGGCCGGGACGGCACCCTGCCCCGGGACCGGGCCGAACTCTACAAACGGGCGGTCCGTGTCCTGCTCTCCCTCTGGGAAAACAGGATTGTCCGGGATGCGGGCGGCATAAAACGGATGGAGCCCGGTCTGGTCATGCAACTGGGAGTTCGGGAGGATGTCCTGCAAAAGGTCCTGGAGCGGGTGGCCTTCCTGGCCCATGAGCGGCAGGAGGGTGAAAGGGAGACAGGGGTGCAGCCGGCCGACATCCCCCGGGCCGATCTGCGGGATGAACTTGAAAAGGAACTCAAGGATCTGAACAAGGCCCAGGAGGTGATCGATTACATCCAGCTTCGTTCAGGACTTTTGATCGCCAGGGACGGACGGACCTATGCCTTCCCCCACCGTACCTTTCAGGAATATCTGACTGCCACCTATATCCTCGGCAAGGGTGATTGCGACCGGATGCTCAAGGAAAGGGTCAAACGGGCCCCTGACTGGTGGCGGGAGGTCTTTCTGTTGGCTGCCGGCTCGGCCCGGGACAATCCCCGCATCATTTCCGACTTGGTGGATTGTCTGCTGCCCCATGCTCCGAAGGACGAAAAGATCAGCCCGGAAAAACACTCTCATGTCTGTCTGGCCGCAACCACCCTGGCGGAGACCGGCAGCGCCGAACGGGTCCGCCGGGAGCTGGCCGAGGAACCGGAGGGCGGCCGCTTCAGCCGTACCCACCACACCATCCAGCAGTGGCTGCAGGCAGCCATGCGATTCGTATCAGGATTGAATCCAAGGTTGCGGGCCGGGGCCGGCCGGATGTTGGGTGCTTTGGGTGATCCGCGACCAGGTGTTGGCTTGGGGCCGGACGGACTGCCGGATATGGTCTGGTTGGATATTGGAGAAGGTCCCTTCATCAAGGGTCAGGGAGATAAGGTGTTTTTAAAAAAGCCCTTTCAGATCAGCAAGTATCCGGTGACGGTGGCCCAGTTCCGGGCCTTTGTGGAGGACGGCGGCTATGCGAATGAGGAGTTTTGGACCAGATCGAGCTGGCAATGGCGGCAGGATGTAAAGGTCACAGGACCGCGAGGTTTTTTTGGCGGGGTCTTTGCTACGGAAAACCATCCGGTGGTCGGAGTGAGCTGGTATGAGGCCATGGCCTTTTGCTCCTGGGTGTCACGAAGGACCGGCTGGCAGGTAAGTCTGCCCACCGAGGTCCAGTGGGAACGAGCGGCCCGCAGCACGGACGGCCGCGAATATCCCTTTGTCGGTCCCTGTGAGCCTGAAGTTCATGGCAATTTTCGCGAGACAGAACTGACGGGAACCTCGACAGTGGGGCTCTTTGCCGAGGGGGATGCGGAGTGCGGGGCCTCTGATATGGCCGGTAATGTCTGGGAGTGGTGTGATGTTCTGGAAGGTGAGGCTATACTGGGGGTGCACGGCGGCTCGTGGCGCAACGATGCTTCGCTCGCCCGCTGCACCATCTGCTTCAGGTTCGAGCCCCACCTCAGGGACGACTACTTTGGGTTTCGTTGCGCCAGGACTCTGGACAGATAACCCTTTGGCCTTTTACCCTGTAACATCAAACCGCCGCAGGCGGGCGAAATTTTTTCCGGCGAGAGATTGTGAAGGAAGTTGACGCCATAACCAAGGTGTACGATTACCTGCTCTGGCTGATACCCAAACTGGAGAAGTTTCCACGCAGCCAGAAGTTTCTGCTGGCCGACCGGATGGGGAACCTGGGAGCAGAAAGGGGGCTGGCTTGATATTCTGAGTTTTGCCAAAAAGACGAATATTAAAATATCAAGCCTGACCCCACGATTACCCCACGATTACCCGATTTCCTCCAATGCAGACACACCCTTAAAACCAGTAAAGTATATGAAAGGTTCGCCCATGCACCACCAATGTTTTCCCCGTCTCTTTGCTTGCTTTTCCTTCCTTCTTCTGGCAATGCCCGGCAACCTCCCGGCCCAAGTGGAGGCGCCGGTCCTCAAGTGGCAGCACGGCGGCTGTTATTCGAGCTGGTGCGAGACGGGCTGGTACTCGTCACCGGCGGTTACCGACCTGGACAATGACGGGGAAATGGAGGTTGTGGCAGCGACCTACTCGGTTTTTATCTTAAATGGAGAGGACGGGGAACTGATCAAGTCAATCGATCCCCCCGGCGGCAGGGTCTGGCCGGATGTGGTCCTGGCCGATCTTGACGCTGACGGAGACCTGGAAATCGTCACGGCCCATGGCAGCGGCTATCTCAATGTTTATGACCATACGGGAACAATCCTCTGGTCAAAGAACCCTGTAACCAGCGAACTGCGTGGGCTCTCGGTGAGTGATCTGGACAACGATTCCACCCTTGAGATCATTGTCACCGGGGCGGTATACAGCAAGACCAACACCTGGGTCTATGAGCATGACGGCACGCTGCGGACCGGATGGCCGCAACTGAGCAATGATCTGGGCTATGCCTACGGCACCTTCAATGACACTGCCGCGGTGGGCGATATCGATAATGACGGGGAGAGCGAGGTCATCGTGCCCTCCGATGTTCATTACATCTGCGCCTATTACCCGGACGGCAGCCCTATCTGGGCAGACGCCATCTATGGCGACAGAGCATGGGGGAAAGTGGGTGTCTGGGAGAGTTTGATTCCGGAACTTCGCGGCTGGGGAAGCTGCGACGGTGATAGAGTGGAGAGCTATCGGGCCAACTTTGCCCATGGCGCCGGGGCAATAGCGGACATGAACAGGGACGGCCAGCCAGAGATCATTGTCACCGGCAATGTCTACGACTGCAGCACGGCTTCCTATGAGTCGCGGTATACAGGTCTCTACATCTTTGATGCCGACCGGAGCCGTTTTAAAGGCGCCACCTTTAACTGGGAGGAGGCCCCGGTTGATACCGGAGCGCCTCTTGTCGAGGATTACAGCATGATCGAAAGCGCCATTCCCAATCCGGCAGTTGCCGATCTTGACGGGGACGGGCTGCCGGAAACCTTGTTCTCCTCCTATGACGGCAGGCTGCATGCCTTCTGGCTCGACAAAACGGAACACGGCAACTGGCCCTATTCGGTTTACAATGCGCCCGAGGGGGTCTTCCGCTTTGCCTCGGAACCGGTGATCGCTGATCTTGACAATAACGGGACCGCCGAAGTCATCTTCACCTCCTGGGTCCAGAAGGGAAGCTCTCTTACCGGCAAACTTCACATTCTCGATTACCAGGGAAATCCCCTGTACGAACCCAACCTGCCGGGCCCCTTCGGCTCTGCCGACTGGAACGGCAGCCTGGCCGCTCCGACCATTGCCAATATCGACAGTGACGACGATTTCGAGATCGTGGTCAACACCGCCCACTCCGGCGTGGTTGCCTTCGATCTGCCGGGCAGCAGTCTGGCCCGTATCCTCTGGGGCACAGGCCGGGGCAGCTATCATCGCAATGGCGTCCCCTACCATGACCTTTCCCGTTGTCCTGCCGACATCTCAGGCGACGGCCAGGTAGCTTCCGCTGACCTGGCAATCTTTGCCGCCGCCTTTGGCAAAGCAAAGTGCAGCGGGGCAGACTGTCCGGCTGATATCGATACGGACACCGACGTGGACGCTGTCGATCTCAGCCACATGGCAGCAGGCCTCGGACAACGAAATTGCCTCTAGAAAAGAGCAGGAGAGATCCGCTCTCCCATGAACTCAGGGTTTATTCCCCTCCGTTCTTCCGTCATCTCCCGGTCTTTACTGGACGTTTATAATTTGCTGCCCCAGGACAAAACAGTCTTGCCAATGCTCACCCCGCTCTGTTCCTGGATAAAGTCATGGCCGTCATCATGAAACGGCAGAAAAACCAGAGTAGTGCAAACATTGGTAAAGCGGATGCGGGGCAGCAGGGGGAAGACTTCTTTTTTGTTGAGCGCCGATGCCGCCAGAATGACTTTCAGGGCCTGCCGGGCTTCACTCAAGGCAAGATTTGCCGGATATCTCCGACTGATACGGCCTCCTCCGGGAGCAAGATGAAGGTGGTTCTGCGATAAGGTCATTCTTGTTGCCGTCTGGAGAAAAACCTTGGGCCGCACTTTAAAGGCCGGGATAAAAAAACTCATCAGCTCCTCTTTCTTTGGCCAGCCGCCCGTGATTGGTTGCTTGGTCACCCTGACATAATCGGCAAATGTGCTGATGGCAAGCTCGGGAATGCCGGTGGATATCTTCCAGAAAGGGAGCCACATGGCCATTGCGTCCCGGGACTCCCCCTGCTGCCACGCCAATTGCTGCAGCCCTTTACCGCTTAGCTCCCAGGCCGTGTCACAATTGGGGCAGGGCACGGCCAGACAATCCCCTTGGCCCTGCAGCTCCCAGCCGCACTGGGGGCACAGAGCGGCAATAAAGTCAGACTGCCATTTTCGCTGAAAAGGCTTGCTTCTTTCCTGGAGAAAGGTGTCGGTTGGCGCAGGGGATAAGGCAGAGTTGGTTACTGCATCAAAGAGGTTTCTTCCCTCCTGTCTGACCGGCAGATAAATAAAGCTGAGACCTTCGCCGATATAAGCGCGGTGCAGCATTTCCGCATTGCCCCGGGAGTCCATACCGGAAAGATTTGCCGCCCGGGCCAGGATGCTCTGGACTTTTATGGTCAGGGGGAGAAAGCGCTCGGATGCATGGTAACTCACCCTGGTTAACTTCATGGCCTGGGGGCGCAGGCCAAGGGAGGGAGGGAGGAGGAGGTCGGTAAAGCCAAGCTGGGTGGTATCAACGATGCGATGGCTGACCTCTCTGCCGCTTACCAGAAAAACGGACCCCCTGAAACGAATATAAGGAATAAAGTAAAGATCACCCCTTTCCTGCTCAAGGTTGTTGCCGCAGGAAAGGGCATACCGTGCCCCGGCCGGGTTGACTATGTAATTGTTGACTTTGCAGAAGGGGCAGACAAAAAAATTGTCGGACTCGGCAACGCTGACCGGCGCCCCGCATTGAGGGCACCCTTGTTCAACGGAAAGGTCCATATCATGTCAGCCTGCTACCACACTGGTTACAAAATGTTGCCTGGGGCAGATTTTCCGTCTGACATCCAGGACATATCAATGCCGTTGGCTTCTCGTTTGCCGGGTGGCCGCAACGGGGGCAGAAGCGGGCGTTGGGCGCCATATTTTTGCCGCAGTTGGCGCATTGGGCCATGATGACCTGCTGATGCCCGCAATAAGGGCAGAAACGCGCATCAGCGGGAATGCTGTTCTGGCAGTCGGCACAGCGCACCGCGGGTGATGGAGACGCGGCGCCGGCAACAGGGGAGTTGGGTGGAAAGGACTGCTGACGGAATCCGCCAAACATGGCGGGCATCATCATGCCCATGCCGAGGCCAAGACCGGCACCGGCTTCGCCACCGGACCCGGCTGCCTTTTCCATGGCCATGGCCGCCTTCATGGTGACAAATTTATCCATGTCCTGGATTACCGACAACCGGCTTCTGTCGTCGATTGCCCCTTGCACCTCAGCCGGTGGAGTGATGGAGGTGATAAAGAGGGCGTCAAGCTCCAGGCCGAAGCGGGAAAAGTCCTTTGTCAGCCGTTTTTTCAGGCCACCGGCCAATTCATCAAAGCGTCCGGGCAGGTTGAGCAGGGTATCAAGCTCTTCACCAAGATAATCGTTAAACCGGGAAACAATAACCTGCGTGAGATATTCCTCAACTTCCACCGTGGTAAATTTTCCCATGGTGCCGGCCATGGTGTTGATAAAGAGAACGGGCTGAATAATGCGGATATTAAAGACCCCGTGAGCCCGCAGTCGCACCAGCCCCAGCTCATTATCCCGAAAGGCCACCGGGTTTTTGGTTCCCCATTTGAGATTGGTAAAGACCTTGAGATTGGCAAAATAAACCTCAGCGCGCAAAGGACTGGTCATCCCCCAGGGTATGGCCAGTATTTTGGTCAGCAGGGGTATATTGCCGGTGGTGAGGGTGTGACGCCCCGGTCCGAATGGATCACAGGCCTTGCCCTTGTAGAAAAGGACCGCGGCCTGACTTTCCCGCACGATGAGCTGGGCGCCTAATTTGATTTCGCCTGATCCGGCTTCCGGTATGCGGCAAAGCATCTGCTCGCCGGTTGCATCAAGCCATTCGATAACCTCAAGAAAAAAAGTATTGTTTGTTCCCATGTACCCTCCCTTTTTTTATGTACATAACAGGGTACAACGGGACAGGGGATCAAAACAAACTTTTTATTTCTTTTGCCGGCAAGCCTCTCTTCCTTCGCTGTTATCATAATCCGCCCAGGTGACCAATAATCTCCGTGAGTTTAACAGCGTGTCCGGCCTGGAAGTGGAAAACAGGGTGTAATGCCGTGATTATTTAATAACTCTCTACATCAGCCGGCTGTTGATGAACAGATGCATCCAGATGCTGGCGGCGTAGCCCAGGGCGATGACCGGGGTCCACTTCAGGTGAGCGGCGAAGGTGTACGTGCCCCGGGCCGCGCCCATGAGGGCCACCCCGGCGGCCGAACCGATGGAAAGCAGGCTGCCGCCGACCCCGGCGGTCAGGGTGACCAGCAGCCACTGGCCGTGGGACATGGCCGGGTCCATGGTGAGCACGGCAAACATCACCGGAATATTATCGAGCACCGCCGACAGGATGCCCACCACCACGTTGGCGGTGGTGGCGCCAAGATCCAGATACAGAAAATTGGACAGCAGGGCCATATAACCAAACTGCGATAATCCCCCCACACAGAGAATCACGCCGTAGAAAAAAAGCAGGGTATCCCATTCCGCCCTGGCCACCTTCTTGAAGAGATCAAAATAAATGGGTTTCCGGTGGTCGGTCTGCAGCCCCAGAGGATTGTCATCCACATCGTAGAGGCGCTGTTCCTTTTTTTTCAGGTAATAGGAAAAAAAGCCCAAATAGGCCAGGCCAAGCATCATGCCCGCCGCCGGAGGCAGGTGGAGAAAGTTGTGAAAACAGACGGCCGTGGCAATGGTGAGCAGAAAGAGCAGCATGATTCTTTTGGCGCCGAGCTTCATCCGGAAGTTGATTTCCATCTTCTGGGGCGGTTCCTTGCCCAGAGCGAAATTCATGGCCAGGGCCGGCACCAGCCAGTTGACCACCGAGGGCAGAAAGATGGCGAAAAATTCAATGAATTCCACTTTGCCTTTTTGCCAGACCATGAGGGTGGTGATATCGCCAAAGGGTGAAAAGGCGCCGCCGGCATTGGCTGCCACCACGATGTTGATGCAGGCCAGCACGATGAATTTTTTATTGTTGCCGCCCACGGCCATGGCCACCGCGCCCATGAGCAGGGCGGTGGTCAGGTTGTCGGCCACCGGCGATATGAAAAAGGCCAGCAGTCCGGTCACCCAGAAAATGATCCGCAGGGAAAAACCGCGGTTGATCAGCCAGGTGCGCAGGGCTTGGAAAACGTGACGTTCATCCATGGAGTTGATGTAGGTCATGGCTGCCAGGAGAAAGAGAAAAAGCTCGGCGTATTCGAGCAGATTATGTCTGATGGCCTCTCCGGCATGGGTTTTATCGCCAAGGCCTGCAAAGGTGAGGGCAACCAGCACCCAGATGATGCCGGCAGCCAGCAGCACGGGTTTGCTTTTGCGTAAATGGAGTTGCTCTTCAAAGATGACCAGGATATAGGCCCCGACGAAAAGAAATATGGAGAAATAACCCATACCGCTTGCGGCAAGAGTGGTTATGTCAATTGCGGCACTGTCGCCGGTTGCGCCGCTACTGGCCAGCGCAGGCAAGGCAAGCAGGAGTAACAGCGCAGTGGTGAGAGGGAAAATTTTCATTACTCTTTCCTTGATGTGGGGTTTACGCACAGGGTGCCTGTGAGAGGCAATGACTGATTACAGCAACTGAACAATATGGAACAGCACGCATGAAACAGTATACACATACTGAAACAGTTAATAAATCATTATCTTTTCGATACATTTTGTCGTATTATTCCTTAACAAAGGGCTGGAACCCGTTGCCTGACGGGTTGCAGCGGGACTGTTTTCCGTTTTAATTTTTGCTATTTACGCGAGCAAGTTTGCCAAGCCATGAAACAGAGAACTGTGCAGAAAGCACCAGCGAATTACGTGGGCAGGATTCTTTTCGGCAATTTCAGTGACGCCATCAAGGAAAGGGTCCAGTCGATTATTTGCGCCTCCGAGAACCTCGAAAAGTGCGGCTATCCGCTCATGCCCTATCTGGCCGCCTGGAATGAAGGCGAAAACATCATCTGGTATGAATACACGGGAAAGCGGTTCATAGAACTGTTTGGCTGTACCAGTATCAATGTTTCCAGGGTGTTCCGGGAAGCCATCCTCGACCGGCGGGTTTATCGCTACACGGACCCGGCAGGCTATGATGTCGAAGAAGAAATTCTCACCCGGCAGCAGCTGTCAGGCAAGAGGATCGACCTGCGGGAAGAGGTCAAGAAAACAGGGCAGGTGGAGGCGGTGTACCAGGTCGGCCTGCCCGGCGGCAGGGTCATCTGGCTCAAGGATCAGGGTCTCATCGAGACATTTCCCCGGGATAAAATCTCTCTTTCCCTGGGCTGCCTCACCGATGTCACCAAGGAGATGGAACAGAAGGATCTGCTGGAAAAGATCGGCTATTTTGACGAACTGACCGGCCTGCCCCAGAGAAAGATCATGGAGCGGATTCTGGAGGTAAAGATCGGCGAGCGCGAGCGGGGCCACATCAAGGATTTTTCCTTTCTCATGATCGATATCGATTTTTTTAAATCGGTCAACGATATCCATGGCCATCTGGCCGGTGATTTCATTCTGGAGGAATTGGCCTCGGTCATGCTCGCCACCAAACGCAAAGAGGATGACGTGGGCCGGTATGGCGGCGAGGAATTTTACGGCATCTGCCAGGGTGCGGTGAAAAGCGGGCAGGATTTTGCCGAGCGCCTGCGGTTAAAGATCGCCGACCACCATTTTAATTATCAGGGTGAAAAAATTTCCATCACCATCTCCATCGGCGTGGCTTCGGCCGGCGAATTGGATTCCCTGAATATGACCGACCTGTTGGAGCTTGCTGATAAGCGTTTATACAAGGCCAAGCAGCAGGGCAGAAACAGGGTGGTTGGTGATGGCGCATAGCTCATGGCTGATGGGTGGTGGCTCAAGACTCAGGGCGGTTCGCGAACCGCCCCTACTCCTTACTTCTCACTCCAAGTCAGCTCTCGTCCTTCATCTGCCAGACCGTCCAGATTATTGCCAGGAAAGGGGCCAGGAAGAAAGCCGAGATCAGCCAGCTTTTTTTCTGCAGGAGCGGATCACTGAGAATGTTGTACAGTGACACATAGGAGGTGTTGCTCAGCAGCATGGGCAATGCCATGAAAACAATAAAACCCGCAGCAAGCACTGAAAGTTCGGCAAATATCAGCTTTTTGACAAAGATTTTCACCCCGTTTAACAGCAGTCTGATCCAGATCATTTTGTCCCGCATTTCCTGCAGGGAAGAGAGGGAAACTTCCACCTGATCAAGCAGATTGACGGCTGCCCGGTACTCCTGGCCCTGCTGCCTGGCAATCAGGCCCAGGGACTCATGGAGTGCATTGATGATCGAGAGAAGCGACTGCTGGAAGGCGTTAAAGAAGTTTTTGTATGCATAATCCTGCCAGAAGTCCTGGTATTGTTTGAGTTTGTTTTCGAGTTCCTTTTTTCTTGCCTCAAATTCTTCGATTTTGGTTTTTCGTATCCGCTGACAGCCGTAGGCGTGGCCTTTTGCCTGTTCCAGAACGTCAAGCAAATCATAATAAGTCTCCTTCTGATACTGCTTGCGCAACTCGTTCATCGCCCTGCTGTTTTCTTCAATAAAGGGATCCTGTTCGTCAAACCAGTATCTGAGTTCGGCGGATTCGGTTTCGGCCATGGCCATGTTCTTTGCCGCTTCCTGCCGCTGATACTGCATCTGTTCAATGGCGAGATCATTGACCAGCCCCTGCACCGGCAACAGCTGCGGGTCTATGAGAGCGGTCATGAAAATTTCTTTCTGTCCCAGCATGAGGATGCGCAGTCGTTTGAGGTCCCCTTCATCAAAACCGTAGCGGACATTGTGCTGTATTTTGCGGTACTGGCACTCCAAGGCGTCGGCATTGATTTTGATGGCCTGGTTGGCTGCCTCTTTTGCCTTCCAGAAATCATTATGCAGTTCATAGTAGCGGGAAAGCAGCAGATGACTGTAGATGCGCTCTTTTTCCTGGGAGGCGATGTTTTTCGCCCTTTCCAGGTAATGGCCCATATCCTTGGCCCGCCCCAGTTCCAGGGCCCAGAAGGCCAGGCCCACGGTGGCATAAAACTGTTTTCCTTCCCTCTTTTTGCTTTCCCGGGTGAGCAGTTCCTCTGTCTGGGCGTACTGACCGACCCGCAGACAGTCAAGACCTAAATGGAGATTGCGGCTGTCAATGTTGATTTTGTCCGTGCTGTCCTGTCCCTCCCACTTGGTGTTGAGACAGAAGGCGGTGTTGGCCAGAAAGCGCAGCTGATACATACGGTTGAGGTCAAGATAGGCGACAAAAATCAGCAGTTCCTTATCCTGTCTGAGCTGGGCCGGTTTGATGCCTGCCGCGCACTTGTTGCTGCAGGCGGAATAATCAGGGAATATTTTTTTATAGAGGGAGTTCAGTTCTTCAAAGGGCAGGTAGCCGACCTGATCCATCCCCTTAACTTTCATACGGATGAACTTGCTGGGGCAATTTGCCGGAGTATGGCTGGTCATGCCGCAGTAAAAGCATTCCTTGAGTTTGCCGTGCACTGGCAAACTGCGGTAGGCGAAAAGTTCCACCTTGCGCAGCTTGGCCTTGCCGGTGATAACCATCTGGAAAAAGCCGCCGCCTTCATCTGCAAATCTGTGTTCCGGAAGATCACGTCCGGCTGTGAGCTCCTTCCAGTTTCGCATCAGAGGACGGGTTATATAGATGGTCTCTTGCTGCAGCATATCCCACTCGCTGGCAGAGGTTTGCTGGATTTGGGGCAGGGTGTCTTCTACTTCAATGAGGTGGATAACCGTCTGCACCGGCAGGGCGCCATGGCTTTCCTGCCAGCCATGCTCCGCCTTGGCCGACTCCAGACCCTCAAGCAGGGAGATAATGGCCAGGAAAGGATTGGGAAAGATGAAGAGCAGCAGTTCGTCACTGCTCTCAGGCTGTTCAAATCCTGATTTAGCCAGTGACTGCCGGACGGCATCAATAAGGGGAAGCCACCTGCTGCCCAGTATTTTCCCGCCCTGATAGCTCAGGGTGTGGATGGCCAGGAGGATGGAGTTGTTTTTTTTCATACGGTGGCCGGCTTACAGGCACTTATCAAGAATTTTTTTAGCTTCCCGGTTGTCGGGATAGAGGCGGTGGGCGATGGAGGCCCATTTGTCGGCGCGGATGAGCATGTTCATGGCCAGAAAGGCCTGGGCCAGGCTGAGAAGCAGATCAAGATCCTCCCCAAACTTGCTTCCCGCTTTTTCAAGATACAGCACCGCCTCATTGTATGCCCCGTTCTTTTGCAGGGCAATGCCCAGCATCTTATTGATATGCAGATTGTCCGACTGATCTTTAAGAATAGTTCGGTAACATTTGATGGCCAGCACGAAAAGCCCCTGATCCATTGCCAGTTCGGCAATTTCTTCCTGGATATCGCTGTCGCTTTCATTGTTTTTCAGAATAAGCCGCAGAACCTTCTCCATTTCCATGCTGTTGCCTTTTTTGGCCAGCAGGCGGGCAAATTTAATAGCCCGGTCGGAATGGCGGGGGCTTATTTCCATAGCCTGGGCAAAATAACCGGTGGCTTTATCAATTTCCCCACTGCGGTAGAAGATCTGGCCCAGATAATGATAGGATGTCACATCCAGTCGGTTGATTTCAATAGCTTTCTGGAAACATTTCAGGGCGTTGGGCATATCATTGGTCTTGAGCATCAGGCGGCCCAGCTCCCTGAACGGGCGTGAGGACCTGGGGTTGGCTGATGAGGCCTTTTTGACCTCTTCGATAGCCCCGGAAATATCCCCTTGTTCCTCCAGGTCGCGGGCCTGCAGCAGATACAGGGTAAGCGGATCGGGATTATGGGCTTTCGCCAGCAGTTCATCTATCTTGTGCTCCAGCGAGGCGGTGACAAACGGTTTGGTCAGATAGGCGTCCACATCGTGTTCGGCTGCCTCGGCCACGACTTCCTTGTTGGCCTCCGCTGTGATCATCAGAAAGGGGATATCACGTAATTTTTTATGGGAGCGGATGCGGCTCAGCAACTCGGTGCCCTTCATGAACGGCATGGCATAATCGGCAATGATAAAGTCGATTTTTTTTGCTTCATTGGTTGTGAGTAATTTCCAGGCTTCCCTGCCGTTGGGCGCTTCAAAGAGCTCCTTGCCGTAGTTGATGAGTTTCAGCATGGCACGGACCGAGCGGCGCATATTGTCCTGATCATCGACGATGAGAAAATTCATGAGGCGCGGGGATTGTTTATCGTTTTCAGCAGACATGGCAAGCCCCCTTATTTGATGGGAATTTTGAAGAAAAAACGGCTGCCATTCCCTTCAGCGCTTTGCACCCCGATCCGGCCGTTGTGCAGTTCCACCGCCAGTTTACAGAAGTGCAGGCCCAGACCGGTGCCTACCAGGGCATTCTGTTTACTGGAAATTCTGGCATATTTGTCAAAAATATATTCCTGCTGGGCCGGCGGAATTCCCGGTCCCTGGTCCTGCACAAAAAACTCGATATGGTTCTTGCCAACCATATTGAAGCCCACGGTAATTGCGGAGTCCGGATACGTATAGCTCAGACTGTTGGTCAGCAGGTTCTGCAGCACTCGCAGCATAAGGGTTCGGTCAACGGTGATCATGGGACAGTCCGGGGCGGCCTCCTGCTGCAGCAAGTCAATGCCCTTGATGCGGGCCAGCCCTTTGATGCTGGAAACCGCCTCGCCAACCAGGCTGAGGCAATCGGTTTCTTCATAGAGAAGCTGCTGTTTGCCGTCGGCGATCATGTCAGTGGTAACCAGGTTGGCAACCATGCGCACGGCGCGGTCGCAGCCCAGCTGAGCGGCTTCCAGAAATTCTTTCTGTTCTCCGCTGATGCTGTAGGAGAGGATATCGAGATTGGCCACCACTTCGGAAAGAGGGGTTTTCAGGTCGTGCATCAGCATACGGTTGAGGTAGGAGCGCATCTCTTCCTGATGCCGCAGCTCGCTGTTGCGTTTTTTGAGGGTAGTGCGCTGGGCGCTGATTTTCTTGTGCAGGGTTTCCTGGATAAAGGTCCAGAGGATCAAGCTGCTGAAGTAGAGCAGATAGCTGATGTCGTCTTTTAATAGATCCTTGCCGCCGCTTTTGTCGCTCGCATTGATTACGCCGATTACCTGGTCCTTATGGATGACAGGGGCGGAGAGCAGGGAGTCCTTTTTGTAGATTCCTTCCCTTTTAGCAAATCTTTTGTCCTGGGAAATGTCCGTGATGAAAAGTGGTTTGGCATGTCTGACAACCCAGCCCGCCACCGAATCATCGGTGAGTGTCTGTTTGTGACCGATAATTTCCGGGCGGCTGGCTGCCCGGACCACCAGCTTGTTTTTTTCAAGCACCATCAGTGATCCCTGCTCCACGCCAAGATAGTCAAGAACCACATGCAGCACCCTGTCCATCATGCTGCTGTGGGTCAGTTTCCTGGCATTCATCACATCGGTGATCTGAAACAGGCTTTTCAGCAGTCGATTGCACTGTTGAGGATCAGGCTGGACTTCGTTCCATTGTATTTTTTCCATAGCTAAGCCGTTGTTCAAAAATAACTGTCCCATTGAAATACTGTGAACGGTATAAGGGGCCGTAACCAAAGGGTGAGGAACGTAATGGTTTTCTCAAAGGCCCCTCATCCCGGATGAATGTCTGGATATCTTTGCAGGGGAGTGAAAAAAGGCGAGTTTTTCTTTCAGCGCCCTTGCTGGTATGATTTACGATTTCGCTGTTTGCGGCCTGCTCGCCATCCGGTTCACCATCAGGAGCGGGTCCGTCTCTATCGATTGCTGGGGCCGCGGTGTTCAGAAAGAATGATCACCGGAAATCCTCATCATTAAAAAGCCGGATATTGACAGCTTCGAGTTTGGTAGCGTCTTTGGATGTGGGGCCGATCTGAAATTCAAAAATATTGCCATGGGTGGTAAAAACCTGGGGATCATTCTCATAGGCTGACTTGGAGCAATGAAAAAAAACGGTGCGCGTCTCCAATCCCTGCCCGGTCAGCAGGTGATAACGCATAAAGCCGAAACCGCGGTCCGCCTTATAAGTGGCCACTGTGCCCCGCTGCCACTCCTCGTTTTCCCGCTCACCATTGATCGGCAACAGTCCAGGCACCAGAAATCCCGGCAGAAAAAAATCAGCCTCTTCCTTGAGTGCGGTGCTGACATTGTTGAAGCCGATCACCTCGACCCGGCAGCCCTTGTTCTGCAGGGCGGTCACCAGTCTCAGGAAATCTCCGTCACCGGTGACCAGCAGTATCCGGTCAAGATTGCGCGACTGCAGGATGGCATCAATGGCAAGATCCATATCGGCATTGGCCTTTGTCGTCACCGTGCCGTCTTCATCCACATAACGCTGCACATATTTTTTGATGATCTTGAAACCGCATTTGCGCAGAATGTCGTGATAGTTATAGAGCTTCTGCCGGTACTCCTGGTCAGTTTTGGTTCGTTCCCGATCCTCGGCCAGGTAGGAGTTGGCCCGCAGCATGATGGAGTTGCCGCTGTTGGCCAGCTCAACCAGCACATCATAGCGCATGCCATACCCGCCGCAGAGACGGATGTTTTCCGCATCAACGTAAATGCCTGTTTTCAGCATGCCTTGCAAAGATTTCTCATTTGACAAAAAAAGATGATAACCCCAATCCCATTATTCCCACTCAATGGTGCTCGGCGGTTTGGAGGAGATATCAAACACCACCCGGTTGACCCCGCGGACCTCGTTGATGATCCGGTTGGAAATGCGGCCCAGCAGATCATAAGGCAGGCGGGACCAGTCGGCGGTCATGGCATCGACGCTGTCCACCGCCCGCAGGGCGATGACGTGCTCATAGGTGCGCTCATCACCCATGACTCCCACGGTCTGGATGGGCAGCAGCACGGCAAAGGACTGCCATACCTTGCGGTAGTAGCCTGATTTTTTCATCTCCTCCAGGACGATGACATCGGCCTGCCGCAGGACATGCAGCCTCTCCCGGCTTACCTCGCCCATGATGCGGATACCCAGGCCGGGTCCGGGAAACGGCTGGCGATAAATGGCCTCTTCCGGCAGGCCGAGTTCAAGGCCCAGTTCCCGCACCTCGTCTTTGAACAGCTCCCGCAGGGGTTCAATGAGGGCAAGCTTCATGATCTCAGGCAGGCCGCCCACGTTATGGTGGGATTTGATCACCGCCGCGCCCCGGAAGGAAACACTCTCGATGACGTCGGGGTAGAGGGTGCCCTGGGCCAGGTATTTGACATCGCCCAGCTTGCCCGCCTCCTCTTCAAAAATCTTGATAAAGCCGTAGCCGATGCGTTTTCTTTTTTCTTCAGGATCGACTATGCCCTCGAGCTGGCCGAGGAAATAGTTCTCGGCGTCGATATCAATGACCTTGAGATGGGTTTTTTCCTGGAAATAACGCATGAGACTTGCCGTCTCCCCGGTGCGCATCAGGCCGTTGTTGACATAAATGCAGGTAAGCTGTGCGCCGATGGCGCGGTGGACCAGGGCCGCTGTCACAGAGGAGTCAACCCCGCCGGATAAGGCGCAGATCACCTTTTCCTTGCCCACCTTTTCCCGGATGCCCTGCACCGTGGTTTCCACAAAATTATGCATGGTCCAGTTGGGCTCACAGACGCACAGGCCGAAAATGAAGTTGCGCAGCACATCGGTGCCGATCAGGGTGTGGGCCACCTCCGGATGAAACTGCACGCCCACCATTTTTCTGCCTTCATGGCGGATGGCGGCATAGGGGGAGTGCTCGCTCACGGCCGAGGCGACAAAGCCTTGAGGCAGCACTTCGATGCGGTCACCGTGGCTCATCCACACCTGGTATTGGCTTGAACCTGTTTCAAGGCCGGCAAAGAGGCCGCCGGTATATTTGATTTCCAGCTCCGACTTGCCGAACTCACGTTTCACTGCCCGCTCCACCCTTCCGCCCAGCTGCTGGGTCATGAGCTGGGCGCCGTAGCAGATGCCGAGCACGGGAATGTCCAGGTCGAACAGGGCCGGATCGCTTAGAGGCGCATCCTCGTCATACACGCTGGCGGGTCCGCCGGAAAGCACAATGCCTTTGGGCTGCATCTCCTGTATTTTCTGAAGAGACAGGGTGTAGGGGTGGATTTCACTGTAGACCTTCTGCTCGCGGATGCGGCGGGCGATGAGCTGGGTGGTCTGGGAGCCGAAATCAAGAATGAGTATCTTTTCACTATGAATATTCATGATGTATGATCCATGCTGATGAAGAGGTGGAGGAAATAAAAATGCAACAATGTGCCCCGGCAACACTCTTGCCGCCAAACGCGGCGCCGGGCATGAGCAGACCGGTCGCGCAGGCCGGGCCGGCAAACCCTCTAACTCATGCGGTAATTGGGTGCTTCCTTGGTGATAATCACGTCATGCACATGGCTCTCTTTCAGGCCGGCCGGGCTGATGCGGACAAATTTGGCCTTTTGCTGCAGATCCTTGATGTCCCTGGCGCCCAGGTAGCCCATGCCGGACCGCAAGCCGCCCATCAGCTGATAAATGGTATCGCATATGGGGCCGCGGTAAGGGACTTTGCCCTCAATGCCTTCGGGCACGAGTTTGGCCGGCGACTCGATCTCATCCTGAAAATAGCGGTCGCTGCTGCCCCTTTTCATGGCGCCCAGGGAACCCATGCCCCGGTAGCCCTTATAGGTGCGGCCCTGGTACAGAAAAGTTTCACCCGGCGTTTCATCGCAGCCGGCAAAAAGGCCGCCGATCATGATGACATCCGCGCCGATGCCGATGGCCTTGGTGACATCACCGGAGTGCTTGATGCCGCCGTCGCCGATCACCGGAATACCAAACTTTTCCGCCGCCTTTTTGCAGTTGTAAATGGCGGTGAGCTGGGGCACCCCGACACCCGCCACGATACGGGTGGTGCAGATCGAACCGGGGCCGACCCCCACCTTGATACAGTCGGCGCCGGCCTTGATCAGCGCCTCGGTCGCCTCGGCGGTGGCAATATTGCCGGCAATGATCTGTACATCCGGGAAAGAGGCCTTGATCTCCTGCAGTTTGGCCAGCACATTTTTGGAATGGCCATGGGCGGAATCGAGCACGAACACATCAACCTCCGCTTTGGCCAGTTTTTCCACATCCTCCAGGGTGGTGAGCACCCCGATGGCGGCTCCGACGCGCAGACGGCCGAGGGAATCCTTGGCGGACAACGGGTATTTCCTGATCTTTTCCAGGTCCTTGATGGTGATAAGCCCCTGCAGATCTCCGCTGTCATTGACCACCAGCAGTTTTTCGATACGGTGTTCGTGGAGCAGGGCCTTGGACTGCTCCAGGGTGATGCCGACCCTGGCGGTGACCAGGTTCTTGCTGGTCATCACCTCCTTGACCCGCAGGTCAAGGTCCGAGACAAAGCGCAGGTCGCGGTTGGTGACAATGCCGATCAGTTTTTTCCCCTGCAGGACCGGCACCCCGGAAATCCGGTAATTCTGCATGATCTCCTTCACCTCGCCCACGGTCTGATCCTCCACCACCGTCACCGGGTCGACGATCATGCCGGATTCCGATTTTTTTACCTTTTTCACCTGCAGCACCTGCTCGTCAATGGCCATGTTCTTGTGGATGATGCCGATGCCGCCTTCCCTGGCCATGGCAATGGCGGCCCGGTGCTCGGTGACCGTGTCCATGGCGGCGCTGATCAGGGGAATATTCAAGGTGACAAGTTGCGTCAGACTGGTGATAAGGTTGACCTCGCTGGGCAGAACCTCAGAGGCCTGGGGCACCAGGAGGAGATCATCAAAGGTATAGGCGTATTCAATTGGATTATTGGCAAACATTATCCGTGGTCTCCATCAGCTTGTGTTGCTGTAAAAAATATAAAACCCGACTTGGGTTATTCTAGCAGATTTTTCCGGTGCAGGAGTGAAAATCAACCATGATTTTCACTTTTTTCCTACTGCCAGTCCGGCCTGAGATGCAGCTCCGTCAACTGCTTGCGCGCCACCCCTGCCGGGGCGTCGGTGAGCGGACAGGTGGCCTTCTGGGTTTTGGGGAAGGCGATGACATCCCGGATGGTATCACGGCCGGCGATGATCATCATCAGCCGGTCCAGGCCGAAGGCGATGCCGCCGTGGGGCGGTGCCCCGAGTTCCAGCGCCTTGAGCAGAAAGGCGAATTTGTCGGCCGCCTCTTCCGGGGCAATGCCCAGGGCATTGAAAACCCTGTCCTGCACCGTTTTCTGGTGGATACGCAGGCTGCCGCCGCCGATTTCCGTGCCGTTCAGCACCAGGTCGTAGGCCCGGCTGCGCACTTTGCCCGGCTCCGTCTCAAGCAGGTCCATGTCCTCTTCCACCGGGGCGGTGAAGGGATGATGCACTGCGGTGTGCCGCTTCTGCTCGTGGTCATATTCCAGCAGCGGAAAATCAGTTACCCAGAGAAAGTTGAAGGTGTTTTTGTCGATCAGCTTCAGTCTGCGAGCAAGTTCCAGCCGCAGTTCAGCCAGGGCCGACCGGACAACCACCGCATTGTCGGCCACAAAAAAGAGCAGGTCGCCTGGCTGGGCATCAAGCGTCGTTGCCATGGCGGCCCGCTCCGCCTCGGTGAAGAATTTGGCAATGGGGGACTGCCATTCGCCGTCCTCTTTCACCTTGACCCAGGCCAGGCCCTTGGCGCCGAAATTGCCGACATAGCCGGTCAGATCATCCAGGTCCTTTCTGGAAAAGGTGGCGCAGCCCTTGGCATTGATGCTTTTCACCTGGCCGCCTTTTTCCACCACGGTGCGGAAGACCTGAAAGCCGCAGCCCTTCACCACCTCGGTGAGGTTGATCAACTCAAGGCCGAAGCGGGTATCCGGCTTATCACAGCCGTAGCGCTCCATGGCGTCGGCATAGGTCATGCGGGGAAAAGGGGTTTGCAGGGCAAGGCCTTTGGTGGCGGCAAAGAGGCTGGTCATCACCCCTTCGGCAATGCGGTAGATATCCTCCTCAACAATAAAGGAGAGCTCCATATCCACCTGGGTGAATTCCGGCTGGCGGTCCGCCCGCAGATCTTCGTCCCGGAAACATTTGACGATCTGGTAATAGCGGTCCATGCCGGCCACCATGAGCAGCTGTTTGAAAAGCTGGGGCGACTGGGGCAGGGCGTAGAATTTCCCGGCATTGACCCGGCTGGGCACCAGATAATCGCGGGCTCCCTCCGGGGTCGAGCGCGTCAGCACCGGGGTCTCGATTTCCAGAAAATTTTCATCATTGAGAAAGGTGCGCAATGCCTGGCAGGCCTTGTGGCGCATGATGAGGTTGTCCGCCATGCCCGGCCGTCGCAGGTCCAGATAGCGGTACTGCAGGCGCAGATTTTCCGATACCTCGATGTCTTCATCCAGGGGAAAGGGCGGGGTCAGACTGGCATTCAGGATGCGCAGTTCGCTGATCATCACCTCGATCTCCCCGGTTTTCAGGTTTTTATTGACCATGCCTGCCGGACGGGGGGTGACCTTGCCGCGCACGGCAATGACCCACTCGCTGCGCAGGGCGTGGGCCTTGGCATGGGCCTCACTGTTGAATTCCGGATTAAAGACGATCTGACTAATGCCCCAGCGGTCGCGCAGGTCAATGAAGATGACCCCGCCGTGGTCGCGACGGCGCAGCACCCAGCCCATTAAAGTTATTTCCTGATCAATATGATCCGCCCTAAGGTCATTACAGGTATGACTGCGCTTTAGCTCACCCATGGACTCCATAGGATCTCCTTATACGGTTTTTTGTTGTTTGCAATGAAAGTGAGTGAGAAGTGAGGAGTGAAAAGAAAAAGAGACAGGCAAAAAGGTTATTCTCCTCCTTTACTTCGCACATCTTACTTCTTACTTATAATATCCGCCAACTCCACGGCCCAGGCATACGCCTCCGCGGCGATGGCCAGAGTCGACTGTTCGCTGCTCTCCATATTGCGGAGAACCGCCTCGCCGCGGACCAGCTCTTCGTCGCCCATGATCAGGACAAAACGGGCCGCTGCCTTGCCGGCCTGCTTCATCTGGTTTTTCAGGCTGCGGTCCTGGTAATCCATGGAAACGATAAGGCTCTTCTGGCGCAGGGCATGGGTGAGGGCAAAGCCCTTTTTTTGTGCCGCCGGCCCCAGGGCCACGATAAAGAGATCAAGAGCGGGGGCGGCCACAGCCTTCTGCTGCTGCTCAAGCAGCAGGGCCAGGCGTTCCATGCCCATGGCAAAGCCGATACCCGGCACATCGGCCCCACCGAGCTGTTTTACCAATCCGTCGTAGCGCCCGCCGGCCCCGATGGCGCTCTGGGCGCCTAGGTCGCTGGTCACCAGTTCAAAGGTGGTCCGGGTGTAGTAATCAAGACCCCGCACCATAAAGGAATTGATCCGGTATGGGATGGCCAGCAGGTCGAGCCCTTCCTTTACCTCGCTGAAATGGCTGGTGCAGCCGGGGCAGAGGAAATCGAGAATCGATGGGGCGTGTTGGTATTGCTCCTGGCAGTGGCTGCTTTTGCAGTCAAGCACCCGCAGGGGGTTGGTCTCCCTTCTGCGCCGGCAGTCATCACAGAGATTTTCGGCCTGGTGCAGGAAATCAAGCAGGGCCGCATTGAAGGCCGGCCGGCACTGCGGGCAGCCGAGGGAGTTGATTTCCAGGCTGGCGGACAGGCCGAGTTTCTTAAGGATGAGCGAGGCCATGGCCATCAATTCCGCATCGACCCGGGGATGGTCCGAACCCAGCACCTCGATGCTCATCTGGTGAAACTGGCGCAGACGCCCTTTCTGGGGGCGTTCATGGCGGAACATGGGGCCGATGGTGTAGAGCTTCTGCACGGCCTTTTTGGCCAGCAGACCGTTTTCAATATAGGCGCGCAGCACCGAAGCCGTGCCCTCGGGCCGCATGGTGAGCGAGGAGCCGTTACGGTCGATGAAGGTGTACATCTCCTTTTCGACGATGTCCGTGGTCTCGCCGATGGAGCGGGTGAAAAGCTCGGTTTTCTCCAGGATCGGCACCTTGATCTCAGTCAGATCAAAACAATGGAAAACGTCCCTGGCCGTCTTTTCAATGAACTGCCAGGTCTCAACCTCGCCGGGGACAATATCTTTAAAACCTTTCAGGGCCTTGATGCTCAAAAGAACTACCTCTTGACTTATTGCTGTGTAATGCTTTTGTCTGATTATTTTCCCGTCCCGCCCGGCAGGACGAACACCACAATAAAAAACTGTCAAACTTAGCTTAAAATAAGCGGGAAGTCAAGAGGTTGGCGACAAATCCCCAGGGAAAAATGTCTGGCGGTCAAAAATGCTTTTTTATGAGGTGCATGAAACCGTATGGGCGTGATGGAGAAAAGAAGCGGCCTTGTGCCGTCATGACGATTAAAGACCTTATAAGTCTGTGATCATTGACGAGCTGCTTACCCTCTTTCAGGGCAGATTCACGTCGAGCAGATCCGGGCCGAAATCAACCCTTTCGTCTGGCCCAAGAATTCCCATGGCCAGGCCGATGATCGACCAGAGATTGACCGAACGGTATGCACCGCCGGCCAGTTGCTTGCCCAGGTCTTCAATCTGGGCGTGGCAGTTGTGGCAGGGGGTAATACAGTAAGCGGCGCCGGTGGTCATGATCTGCTCATGTTTTAGCCGGCCGTACTGTAAGCGGGCCTCGTTGTAACCGGTCTGGAGATAGCCGCCTCCGCCGCCGCAGCAGTAATTATTGGATTTGTTCGGCTGCATGTCGATGAAATTTTCCTCGCCCACCACGGTTTTGACCACAAAACGCAGCTCATCGGCATAGGGATCGCCAAGGCCTTTTCGTACCTGGTTGCAGGGGTCCTGCACCGTGAATTTGATCTGCAGATCCCGGTTCCAGTCGGCATTGACCTTAAGTTTCCCTTCCCTGATCCAGCGGGCATAGTATTGTACGATGAGTGCGATATCCAGTCTGGTATCGATGTTGAACCGGCGCACCCCTTCCCGGACCGAAAAGGTGGAATGGCCGCATTCCGTGTTGAGGTAGACCTTGCAGCCCAGCTCCTCGGCCTTGCGGATGGTGGCGGTGGTGATCTGTTTCCAGGCCTCGGTGTCCCCCAGGAACATGCAGTAGTTCTCGCCGGCCCAGGCGGTGCTGCCATAGGTCCAGTCAGCGCCGGCCAGGTGCAGAATCTTCCACAGGGGAATCATCTCATAGGGCAGGGCCACCGGCTCCCGGGAATTCTGGCTGAGGAAGAAATGGGCTCCCTGCTTGTCGATGGGGGCCTGCAGCTCCTCCCAGCCTGGCTGTGTTTCCTGCACCTCGGCCAATACATCTTCCACCACAAAACGGAATTCATCCGGCGGGGTGCCCGTGGCGCTGGTGCTGGGGTTGCGCAGGGCCATGTCGCATGAGCCCAGAATCCCTTTCGGCCTCTGCTCCCGCGGCCACAGCTTTCTCGCCTCATAGATTATTCCGCCGATATTGATCTGCATGGGGCAGACATAGTTGCAGCGCATGCACAGACTGCACATCCAGACCCAGGGATGTCCGGCAACGCTCTCGTCCTGGCCAAGGGCCACCAGCCGGATGAATTTCCGCGGGTCCATGTCCGCCAGCCCGGTGGCCGGGCAGCCGGAGGCGCAGGCCCCACAGGTGAGACAGAGATTGAAATTGCCGCCGGCTGGCAGGATTTTCCGGACCTGCTCCCTAAATGCGCTTTTCATTTTTTTGTCGATTGTTATTTCGGTGTGAGCCATCACTTCTCCTTTACACTCCAGATTGTTGTGCAGATGCCGCAGGACACGGCCCGCGCCCGGCAAAGCAAGGCCCTGGCCTGTCTGCAGCGGCATCACGCCATGCGTATCAGGGGAAAGCACAAACGGTCGGCGGAGGAATAGGTAACAAGTCGGGCAATCAAAACGAAAAACAGAAAGGGAGAATCTGCATCTCTGCTTCCGGAACTCACCTGTTTCTGCCGCCCCGGGCAGAACGTTTGCGCATCACTCAGGTGAAACCGGAAATAAGGTGCATGATCATAATTTCGATGCTGAAATGGTGGAAGGAGTATCGAGTATCAAGGGCTGACGATGAAAACGGCTTCACCTTTCAGCCTTTGGGCAAAACAGAATTGAGTGGTCGAAGATATGGAAGATTTTACGATATGTCAAATTGAAAAATTCATGGCTTCGAAAAAAGTCTTGCCTCCGAATTTTCATGACGATAACTCAGCAACTTATCATGCACTGTACGGCTGTCGAGCGGTTTTTCACCCGCATGGGGCATAAATCCGAGACAGTCAAAATTTCATCGGCAGAAAAAAGGCAGGGGACCGGGCCGGTCTGGCTGGACGGCGAGGCAGATCAAGCTTGACCGGCCCGGGCTGTTTTTTCACCTACAGCAGATCGGCGTGGTCGATTTTCATGCAGCGGTCCATGACCACGGTTAGGCCGTTGCTACGGGCAAGACCAGCCGCCTCCTCATTGATGATGCCCTGTTGCATCCAGACCGCTTTAGCCTTGATTTTCACCGCCTGTTCCACCACCGGCAGCACCTCTTCCGACCGGCGGAAGATGTCTACCACGTCAACCGGTTCGGGGATGTCCAGCAGGCTGGGGTAGCAGGTTTCACCCAGGATCTCTTCCTGTCCAGGATTGACCGGAATGACCCGATAGCCCACATCCTGCAGGTAGCGGGCCACCTGGTTGCTTGGCCTGTTTTCCTTGGGTGAAAGGCCCACCACGGCGATTGTTTTGCAGTTTTTCAGAAGAGTGTTGATTTCTTTCATATTGGGAAGCATTTTATTCTCCATGTGGTTAAATGCACAGCTGGGTATGACAGCTTGACATCTGTTATTTTTCTGGCGGATTTTTTCTAATTTTGCAATAGTAGCACTAACTTTTAAATTTATCACTCCTGCAGAAAAGGAGGTACGGCATGTGCCAGATGAGCGTGGTATATGAAGAAAACGGGACAGCAAAAACCGTCATGGAAAATGCGACCTATCTTGAAGCTGAGGGGGATGGCATCCGAGTCAGCACCCTCTTTGAAGAGCCCAAGGTCATTGCCGCGGCGTATGTAAAAAAAATTGATTTCATGGGTGGGAAAGTGACCCTGGCCCCTTTGGGAGAAAAAAATGTCTGAAAGCAAAGAACTGACTGAACTGGAAAAATTACGTGTTCTCATCCCCCACTGGATTGAGCACAGCCACAGCCATCAGCATGAATTTGCGAAATGGGTGGCGGTGGCGAAAGATACTGGGCAGGAGGAGGCGGCCGAGGCCATTGACAAGGCCCTGCAGAAACTGGCCAAGGCGGACAAGTATCTGCGCAAGGCGCTGGAGGCCTTGGGCGGCCCGGTGGAAGGCCATCACGGCCACGACCATACCCACTGAGGTCTTGAATTGCTGATTGCTGATTTAACATCAGATCCCGGAGACGGATCGTGGTGGTGCGGTGTACCGCACTCTTCTGTCTATTGACTTGCCATTAATTACTCTCGGAACATGGGGAGTCTGGTGATCTCCATGAAGCTTTGCACATGGTATTCGGCGTCCAGATCAGGGTTTTTAAAGGCGATCATCTTCATGCCCACGCTGTTGGCGTGCTCTCGGTCGATAATAGAATCGCCGATGTAGATGGCCTGGTCCACGGCCAGGGAAAAATGGCTGAGAATGGCATGCAGGGCATCGGGGTAGGGCTTGGGGCGTTTCACGTCAAAGGCGGTGACCACCATGCCGAAATAGGGTGACAGCCCGAAGATATCGAGAATACCGCGCATGGTGGTGGTGCGGTTGGTGCTGATGGCTCTCTCGTAACCAGGGGTGAGATAGTCGAGAAATTCAATCAGGTCCGGTTCCATGTTCATATACTGCAGAAACGGCTGATAATCGAGATCAGCCCGGTATCTTTCCGCCTTGTCGATGTCATCCGGGTAGTGGCGCAGAATATGGCGGACCGAATCCATGACGTTGTGGATGTGCACATATTCGAGCTCTTCGTCGTTCATCGGTGGATGGCCGAGAGCCGCAAGAATGGTGTTATAATACATCTTATTGGCGTTTTTAGAGTCAAACATGACGCCGTCGCAATCAAATATAACAAGTTTCAGTTCTGGCATTTTTTATTTATATTGTGAAAGTGAATTTTCAGGAGCCGGAATAATTGCTTACTTCTGCATTTTTCTGATTTCCAGCTTCTTGACTCCTGACTTCTTTTTATCAATTCAACCTAAAGATAAACCATGACATTAGCAACAGATTTTCTCGTTATCGGCTCCGGAATTTCCGGTCTTTCCTTTGCCCTCAAGGCCGCCCGTCTCGGACATGTCACCCTGGTCACCAAAAAAAACCGGGTGGACACGGCCACCAATCTTGCCCAGGGAGGAATCGCCGCGGTGCTGTCCGCCGATGACTCCTATGAAATGCATATCGCCGATACCCTGATAGCCGGGGCCGGGCTGTGCAACGAGGAGGTGGTGCGCCTGGTGGTGGAAAACGGGCCGGAAAGGGTGCGCGAACTCATGGCCCTGGGCGTCGACTTTACCCGCCAGGAGACAAACAGCTCACAGCTCGATCTGGGCCGGGAAGGGGGCCATTCGGCCCGTCGTATCGCCCATGCCCGGGACCTCACCGGCCGGGAGATCGAACGGGGACTTTTGGTAAAGGTGGCTGCCAATGATCGTATCACGGTCCTGGAAAACCATCTCGCTGTAGACCTGCTCATTGCCTCCAAAACGGGAATTGCGGTCAGCGGACCGTTTGCGGACCGCTGTCTCGGAGCTTACATACTGGACAGAGACGACCATTCCATCACCCCGTATCTGGCCAAAACAACCGTGCTCTGCACAGGCGGGACGGGCAAGGTGTATCTCTTTACCACCAATCCCGATATTGCCACGGGTGACGGCATTGCCATGGCTTACCGGGCCGGGGCCAAGGTGGCCAACCTGGAGTTCGTCCAGTTTCACCCGACCTGTCTTTATCATCCCCTGGCCAAAAATTTTCTCATTTCCGAAGCGGTACGGGGTGAAGGCGCCCGTCTCGTCGATAAACACGGCAATCCGTTCATGCTGAAATATGATCCCCGCGGCGATCTGGCCACCAGGGATGAGGTGGCCAGGGCCATCGATTCCGAGATGAAGGGCAGCGGTGATGATAATGTCTTTCTTGATATCAGTCATAAGCCGGCCGATTTTATCAAAAAACGATTTCCCAATATCCACCGGACCTGCCTGTCCCTTGGCATCGATATCACCAAACAGCCCATTCCAGTGGTGCCCGCAGCCCATTACATGTGCGGCGGGGTGCTGACCGACATGCAGGGCCGCACCTCCCTGGAAAATCTCTTTGCCTTTGGCGAGACGGCCTGCACCGGTCTGCATGGCGGCAACCGACTGGCCAGCAACTCCCTGCTTGAGGCGGTTGTTTTTGCCCATGAGGCCTTTCTTCAGTGCGAGCGGGACTGGCCGGAACTGCAGCGGCGGGAGCACCCGCAGGTGACGGCCTGGTCTGCCGGCCATGCCGAAAGAATAGAGGAATGCGTGCTGATCAGCCACAACTGGGACCAGATCCGCCGGCTGATGTGGAATTACGTGGGCATCGTCCGCTCCGAGAAAAGACTGAACCTGGTGTGCAAACGCATGCAGCCCATTCTGGCCGAGGTGGCCCAGCATTTTCGTGATTACCTGCTGACCCCGGATCTCATTGAATTGCGCAATATTGCCCTGGTGGCTGAGCTGATCGTAAAAAGCGCCCTGATCCGCAAGGAGTCCCGGGGCCTGCATTACATGGTGGAATATCCCAAACGAGACGATGTGAACTGGCTGAAGGATACGGTGTTGCAGAAGAACATGGCATTATAGCTGATGGCTAAGTGGCGATGTGACAAGCGCCTTTCTCTTCATTACAGGGTGTAGGAGCGGGCCATGCCCGCGATCTTTGGCCTTGCGGCAACGCTGTTATCGCGGGCATGGCCCGCTCCTACCCCAAAATTTTCACTTCCTGCTCATTTCAAAACAGGCCGAAAAGGGATTTCTTCTTTTCTTCCTCTTTTTTCTCGCTGCCGGTGTCGGTGTCGCCGGCGGTGGGGGTATAGCCCTGTACGGAGTCAAAATCGGTTCGCTGGATCACGGCATCGGTCAGATCGGTGTTGGTCAAGTCTGCCTTGTAAAACATGGTTTTGACCAGATAGCTGCCTTTCAGGCTTGCTCCGTTTAAATCCGCTTTGCTCAGATTGGCCCAGTGCAGATTGGCCTGGCCCAGATCGGCATTTTTCAGCACGGCACTGACGAGAACGGCATCCACCAGTCTTGCCTTGGTGAGAGTGGCTCCTTCCAGATTGGCATCCTCAAGATTGGCGCCCTCCAGGTTTGCTCCCTCCAGATTGGCGCCGGACAGATCAGCGCCCTCCAGGTCGGCCCCGGAAAGTTTGGCGCCCGCTAAGGTGGCCTTTTTCAGGTTGGCATTTTTAAGAAAGGCGCCGGACAGATCCGCGCCGGAAAGATCGGCCTGTTCAAGGTCCGCCTTTTTCAGGCTGGCCTTTTCCAGATGCTGGTTGGTGAGATCGCAGTGCACGCATTCCTTTTCATCCAGCAGATGGGTCATCTCCCTGGAAAGAGGCGTGGGCGGGGCGGCGTAATCCCCCATGGTTTCCCCGGTTTCTTCTCCTTCACCCTTGAATAAGCCGAATTTCCACCAGCTGTCATTTTTGGTCCCGGTTTCAGGCCGGGTGGGGATGGTATTGGTATCCGGGATGACCACGGTGCGGTTGGTCTCCGGTTCCGGAATAACCTCTGAGCGTACGCTGCTGCCCGGCATGGACTGGCCCAGCCCTACACCGCTGATAACCTGTTGCTCCTGCTCCCCGCCGGCCACGGTAAAGGTGGATTCCAGTCCCCCGTCCGCCCGGAACATCTTGAAGCCGTCATCCATCTTGTAGACGCTGTAACATTTCATGTCCCGGTTGGCCCATTGGTCATACCTGAGGCAGAGGGTGTTGTCCTGGTCGACCTTCCACTTGCCGTCGGATTTATTGCCAAGGTTGTTAACGGCTGCGATTTTGCCGCTGCCGTATAAGGTGACATCCGCCTCCACCGACTTGTCCCAGCTGACGATGTGCAGGGTTTTTTCCGAGACAAGTCCAAGTATGTCGTCATAGGAGAGCTGTTTTGCGCCCTGTTTAACGGCATCATCGGTGTGCAGGTTTTTGCTGCAGCCGGGCAGAACGACAAGTAGGACCAGAAGGAGAGAAAAAATGTTTTTACAGTTCATAGTGTTTTTGGTTGGCTTAATTTGAGAGAGTCAAAGCGGAAAATGCTAAGCAAAATACCATTAACAGCCGACCCCGTCAACCGGTCAAAAGCAAAGGATTTGCGGGCTGCCGCCATGATGGCGCAAGGTGCTCTAATCGCGGCAACTTTTAGCTGCCCTCCCGCAGCATCTGCACCAGCGCCTCGATGTCGGTGGTCGGCAGGCTGCAGGCAAGGTTGCGGCACACATAGGCGCAGGCCTTGCCGTGCTGCGGGGTAAGACCTGCGAGGGAAGGGATTTTTTCCCCTAAAAATTGTTGCCCCGGGCCGTCGTCGGCCAGCAGCAGCATGGTGTGGGGCAGAAAGATGGCGTGCACGGCGGCAATCATGGCCCGGGTGTCCGGTGCTCCGGGGTGGCCTACGATAATGATCTGCGCAGGCTTTTGCCGGGAGAAATCCAGGGCAACCAGCATCAGGGGCATGGAGGTTGGATAGCGGTTGAGCTGGGAGGCAAAGGCGTCGATGGTTTTACCGGCCCGTTGCCGCCAGTCTTGGCCGACAAAGGGGGCAAGGCGCAGCAGATTAAGCGCTGCCACGGAATTTGACGCCGGTTCCGCCCCGTCGTAATCCCCTTTCATTCGTAGCAGCAGGCTCGCATCCTGGTCCGTGGTCTCAAAAAAACCTCCGCCCGCTTTATCTGCGAAAAGCTCGATCTGCTTATGGGTAAGGGCGATGGCATTTTGCAGATAGGTGATGGTAAAAGATGCCGCATAGAGATCGAGCAGGCCCTGAACAAAAAAGGCGTAATCGTCGAGCTGGGCGGCAAGCCCTGCCTCGCCCTGCCGATAGCGGCGCCGCAGCGTTGCTTTCTCGCGATCATAAAGGGTGGCCAGGATAAAATCGGCCGACCGCTGCGCCCCCTGCAGATAGGCCCTGTTGCCGGTGACCTGATACCCTTTGGCCAGGGCGGAGATCATCAGACCGTTCCAGGCGCAGAGAACCTTGTCATCCAGATGGGGCCGGGGCCTTTTGGCCCGGACCAGGGCCAGCTGCTCCCTGGCCGCGGCTAATACACCGGCGACGTCATCTTCGCTGCGGCCGCAATGTGCCGCGGTTTCCGCCAGGGTGCGGGCCGTGTAGAGGATATTTTTGCCGGTGAATTCGTCCAGCGGATCAGCCAGGGCATTGCCAAGAGCCTCAACCCCATAGCGGAAGTTGAAAATTGCCGCGGTTTCATTGTCGAGGACTTCCGCGATCTGCTTTGCCTTCCAGGTATAAAAGGCGCCTTCGCCATGTTGCTGCGGATCATCGGGCTCGGCGCTGTCCGCGTCTTCCGCGGAAAAGAACCCGCCCTGGGCATTGGTCATATCGCGCAGCACGTAATCCAGGGTCTCGGTGCCGATGCGGCGGAAAAAGAGGTCGCCGCTGAGCTGGAATGCCTCAAAGTAGGCGAGGGCAAGCAGGGCCTGATCATAGAGCATCTTTTCAAAGTGGGGGACGCGCCACTGCTCGTCCACTGAATAGCGGTGAAAGCCGCCGCCCAGCAGATCGTACATGCCGCCCTCTGCCATGCGGCGCAGGGTTTTCAGGGTCATGGTGCGGGCCTGGCTGTTATCCCGGTCCAGGCCGTAGCGCAGCAGAAAATAAAAGGCCACCGGCCTGGGAAACTTGGGGGCCTGCCCGAAGCCGCCGAATTTCCGGTCGTAACTGCTGCTGAGCTGGTGAAAAGCAGCGTCAAGCACCCCCGCTTCAACCTTGCCCTGCTCATCGGCGGTTGCCAAGCTCTGCAGATGGGTCGCCATGGAGGCGGCTGCCTGCCGAATGCGGCCGGGGTCATCCTGCCATGCCTGGTGCAGGGCCTGCAGCAGGTCGAGAAAGCCCGGCCTGCCGAGGCCCGCCCGGGGCGGGAAATAGGTGCCGGCATAGAACGGCGTGCGGTCGGGCAGGAGAAAAACGGACATGGGCCAGCCGCCGCCACCGGTCAGGGCCTGGGTGGCGGCCATGTAAATGCGGTCGATATCCGGTCTTTCCTCCCGGTCAACCTTGATGCAGATGAAAAAGTCGTTGAGACAGGCCGCTATTTCCTCATCCTCAAAGGATTCATGGGCCATGACATGGCACCAGTGGCAGGTGGAGTAGCCGATGGAGAGAAAAATCGGTTTGTTATCCCGGCTTGCCCTGGCGAATGCCTCTTCCCCCCAGGGCAGCCATTGCACCGGGTTATAGGCGTGCTGCAGCAGATAGGGGCTTTTTTCGTTGATCAGGCGGTTTGGTTGCCGGGTATAGGGCGGCTGTTTTTCCATGGCGGTGTTGGGTAGAAGTCAGAAGTCAGGAGTCAGGATGCGGGATGAGGCATGGCAGACACATATACGACTCCAGCAATTAACTGGTTTCTTCAAGTTGTTCTCTTAAGTTTTTGTTCTCGCCATACCCGAGGTCCTTGGCCAATAGCAGATAATAGCGGCATTCTTCCAGCGATCCTTGGGCTATATTTAAAAATCCCACCTTGTCCGGTTTCGTTCTTCTTTTGAATCCCTCGGCATTTGGCGGGAATGGAAACAGCCGCTCGTCGCGTCTGAGACGTAAGCCCGTAAAGTTTATTTTGCGGAAAAGTGCAGCTGTAAGCCGTTGAAAAAAAATAACATGGCCAGAGAAATGCGCGGAACGGCATAAGGAGCCGTAACGAAATTGAAAAAATGGCCATGTTATTTCGTAACGGCTCCTAAGCATGAAGTGACAAAACAAATGCATGCGCCTTTTGCCAGACGATAAGGTCTTGAAATCGTTTTGCAGGTTGTCTGTTCATTCTGTCTTCTGACAGCTGTCTCCTGACTCCTCCCCTTCAAGCACCAGCTCAATGGGTTGGTGGTCCGAGCTTCTGATATGGAAATGGCAGGAGGCGGAGACGATTCTCAGGCCTCGGACAAAAACATGGTCCAGGACCTGGCCGAAATAGCGGGAGCGGCGGTCGGGCTGGAAGGTGGCGAGATCCATGCGCAGGTTGCCGATCATTGCCCGGAGGAAGTCGGCCCGGCTGGCCAGCCAGGTGTTGAAATCACCACCAAGCAGGATAGGGCCGGCGTGTTCGTCAAGTTCGGCTTCCAGTTGCTGCATCTGCCGTTTGAATTTGTTGATCCGCACGAAGTTTATGGCGTGGACATTGAGAACAAGCAGTTCCTGATCACTAAACTCTAAGGCGTAGCGGGTGCCGATGGCCATTTTCGGCAGCCGCACCAGCGGTTCGTGCACAGGGGAGCGGAGAAAGAAGAGGCTGCGGGGGTTGGCGCGGCAGCCTGTCATCACCCCTATGTCAATGGCGTCCAGGCGCCGGGTGAAACCAGCGGCCAGATCCCAGCGCAGATGAGGGGTCAGCTGGAGAATATTCAGCATGGCGGGCCGCAGGAAAGCCTCCTGCAGCAGAACCAGGTCCTTGCCTTGCAGCAGATGCTGGAAATCAGCGGCCCATTGGGAATTTTTTGCCTTGTGGATATTCCAGACCAGGACGGAAAAACGGCGACTGATGGCGGGCTCGGAGGTCCGGCCAAAAGAGGAGAGCACATTGGCGCGTTTTGGTATGGTGTGGGTGATGCCCTTCATGAGAAAATATTCTAACATAATTATGAAGAGGCGTTGGAAATAATTCCTATGCGGACCCTAAAAAAAAGCAGGTGAAATGAGCGGATATTCATAAAAAAGAGAAAATAACTTGACAAATGCTTCCGGAAAAAATCTAAATAAAATGTAATAAGTAAGGATTTGTGCGATTATTTCTTGCCAAAGGTCACGGATTTGGGTAATAAATGTTTGGTTCTATATGAACCAGAGTATGATCAGCTGTTAGCGCGGTCTTTTTGCGGGGGGGATAGAAATATTTCCGGGAAAAGGCGCGGAGCTGCTGATGAACAGGGGATGGGTTCCATGGTGGAGCCCGCTTTTATATTCATCTTTCTTAATAAGAGAAAAGGAGATTTAAGATGAAAAAAATTATTTCAACAGTTGCCGCCCTCGGCCTAGTAATGGGCGTGGCCGGCACCGCATCCGCTCTGGATTTTTCCATGAGCGGCCAGTACGTGATCGACGGCGTCATGCTGAACAATGCTGACGGGAATGACAATTCAATCTCGTATAACGCCAAAAGTGGTGGTTTCGACCCCTATAATGACGATGCCGGCACCGATTCAGCCTGGCTGCACACCTTCATTGTCAAGCCGCAGCTCAAAGTCAATGACAAGATCACCATGTTCTCCGAGCTCTGGTTTGCCAGGTACAATGTCTGGGGCAACCAAGACGATGCCGCAGATGGACAGACCATCGATGTGTACACCCTTTACATGGAGTACATGTCACCGGTTGGTAAAATCCGCGCCGGCCGCTGTGTGGTACCCCCCTGGGGCGGCGATTTCATGAGCACCTACCAACACGCCGACCGGCTTATGTGGTGGCCGAGCTTTGTGGCCGATCCTTTCGAACTCCTGGTCTTCACCCAGAAAACCACAGAGAACGACGGGTATAACAACAATGATGACGCAGACAATGATGTTTATGAGATCGACCTGACCTATAAGACCGACAAGCTGCTGCTGTTGGCCGGCTACGATTATTATAATTATAAAGGTGCAAGCGATGATAATGCCCCTTCAAATTATGACCGCCAGCAGCATCAGCTGCGCGCCTATGGTGTGGGCAAGATCGCTAACTTCACCATCGAGGGCGAATGGGGCTGGCGGTTCGGTGATTTTGCAGATTATGACACGGAAATCGCCGGCGTGCAGGAAGATCAGGATGTTGACGCCATGGCCCTTATGCTGGACGCCAGCGGCCAATTCGACAAGCTTGATGTCGGCATGATGTACTTCTGGGCCGAGGGCCAGGATGACGACATCTTGACCCACGCAGACGCTGATGTAACCGCAGCCATGGGAGGCGCAGGCACCCTGGAAGACGGTCTGGGTGATGACTTCAACCCCTACTACATCCTCACCGGCGACCTGACCGGCATGCTGAACAGCGATGTCTTCAATGCTGACCCCAACATGACCACCAGCGGTGTGAATGCCATCGGCGTTCATTCCGATTTCCAGGTTTCCGACCAGTTGACCCTGCACGGCGCCATTGCCTACGCCTGGGCTGATACCACAGATATGGTTGAGGCTGCTTATGGTGTAAGCGTTGATGACGAGTACGGCTGGGAGATCGACCTGGGCGCCAAGTACAAGCTGCTTGACAACCTCACCTATGAGGTGCATGCTGCTTACTTCAACACCGGCGACTTCTTTGATGATATCGCCAAAACAGCAGGCCAGGATTCTGAAGATCTGTATCTGCTCAGCCATCACCTGACCATGACATTCTAATTTTTTCTTAATTAGAATGTGAGACAAAAAGCCCTGCCTTGTGCGGGGCTTTTTTTTCGCCCATTGCCTGCGGGGCTATCCAGTCGTCTGTAGGAGCGGGCCTTGCCCGCGATAGTGTATGAGACCGGATACGCATAATCGCGGGCATGGCCCGCTCCTACGGCTTGTGGCCCGAAATCAATGTTACTCATTATAATAGTGTCATATCGTTAATCATTGCAATTCATCATGCCGACACAGAAAGATGCAGCTAAGAAGAAGGCATTCGACATCGACCTGATCCTGGCCATATTGGCTAAAGAGGTGGCCGGTTACAAGGTGCCGGTGGTGGATTTGATCGCCGTGCAGAGCAAGGACCCCTTTCAGGTGCTGGTGGCGACCATCCTGTCCGCCCGCACCAAGGATGAGACCACGGCCGGCGCCGCGGTCCGGCTGTTCAACAAGGCCTCGGATCTCGAGAGCCTGGCCGCGCTTTCCGAAGAGGAGATTGCCCGGCTCATCTATCCGGTGGGTTTTTACCGCAACAAGGCGGGGTATCTGGCCAAGTTGCCCGAGGCTATCGCGGCCATGGGCGGTGTGATCCCCGACGAGGTGGAAACGCTGACCAAGCTTCCCGGCGTGGGACGCAAGACGGCAAATCTGGTGGTCAGTGTGGCCTTTCATAAACCGGCCATCTGTGTGGATACCCATGTGCACCGCATCATGAATATCTGGGGTTACGTGCTGACCAAAACACCGCTGGATACGGAGATGGCCCTGCGGGGGAAATTGCCGGAGAAGCACTGGCTCACGGTCAATTCCATCCTGGTGGCCTTTGGCCAGGGCACCTGCCGGCCCATATCTCCCCATTGCGACCGCTGTGTTATCCAGCAGTATTGCCCGCAGATCGGCGTCACGCCACGCCGGGTGCCGTGCGACAGGAGGGCCACTCCCATGGAGCATACGCTGAAACTTCTCTGCTGGAATGTCAATGGCATCCGGGCCGTGGAAAAAAAAGGATTTGTCGAACTGGTTCAGGATCTGGATCCGGACATCCTGGCCGTCCAGGAAACCAAGGTCCAGGAGGATCAGTTAAGCGACGAGTTGAAAAATATTAAAGGCTACCAGTCTTTCTGGCACTGCGCCGAGCGCAAAGGCTATTCCGGGGTGGCGGTCTACAGCCGTATGGCGCCGGTAAGCGTTCGCTATGGCATGAATGAGCCCGCCTTTGACAATGAGGGCCGGGTTCTCACCCTGGAGTTTACCGATTTTTTCCTGATCAACTGCTACTTCCCCAACGCCGCCGAAGGGTTGAAGCGGCTGGACTATAAGCTTGCCTTTAACCGCGCCCTGCAGGAATTTGCCCAAAGCCTTGCCGCGCAAAAATCCGTGGTGTTGTGCGGCGATTATAATGTGGCCCACCAGGAAATCGACCTGAAAAATCCGAAAAGCAACGAACAGAATGCCGGTTTCACCCCAGAAGAAAGAAGCTGGCTGGATAGCTTTCTGGCTGCGGGCTTTGTTGACAGCTTCCGTATGTTCAATGCCGAGGGCGGCCACTATACCTGGTGGAGTTACCGCTTTAACGCCCGGGCCAAGGACATCGGCTGGCGGATAGATTATTTCTGCGTGGATGAGAAAAGCAGGCACCGGGTACAGGGCGCGGCCATTCTCAAGGATGTCATGGGCTCGGATCATTGCCCGGTGCAGCTTGATTTTAAGTGAGGAAGGAGAAGTTCTCACTCCTTACTTTTCGCCGCTGCTCCCGGCCAGCAGACCCCGCAGCACCTGCAGATTCACCATGTCCTCTTTGAGATCCTTGCCCTTCGGCGTCTCCAGGGTCATGGGCTGATCACGGAAACGGGGATCGATGATGAAATTTCTGAAGCCGGCCAGTCCGATACGGCCCTGGCCGATATGTTCATGGCGGTCGACCCGGCTGCCAAGCCCCCTGATTGAATCGTTGAGATGGAAGAACCGCAGGCGGTCAATGCCGATAAGCCGGTCAAATTCCCCCATGGTCTTCCGGTAGCTTTTGCTGGTGCGGAAGTCATAGCCCGCGGCAAAGAGATGGCAGGTGTCCAGGCAGACGCCCAGCCGACTGCTGTCGCCGCAATGGTTGATGATAAAGGCGATCTCGGCAAATTTTGCCCCCAGGGCGTTCCCCTGGCCTGCGGTGTTTTCCAGCAGCACGGTGACCTGTTCGGCGTTCGTTGCCCTGGCCAGGGCCTGGTCAAGATTTCCCACCATGCGCGGCAGGCCGGCTTCAACCCCGTCGCCGCCATGGGAGCCGGGATGCATGATGAGCAAGGGGATGGCCAGGGCTGCGCAACGCTCAAGCTCTGCTGCAAGCGCGGTGACGGATTTGTCCCGTACTTCTTTATCCGGTGAGGCCAGGTTGATCAGATAGGAGTTGTGTGCAGCCACCGGCCAGTCGCCCCAATCACGCCATGCAGCGCGAAATAACCGCTGCTCATCCGCAGTTATGGGGGCGGCATGCCATTGCCGCTGATTACGGGTAAAGATCTGCAGGGCCTGACCTCCCACCTTTTTAATGTGGGCAAAGGCCAGATGAAGTCCGCCTGCCACGGACATATGCGCGCCGAGAAGAGCCATGGTTTTTGAGGAGTCAGGAGCAGGAAGTCAGAATCCAGGAGGCATAAGAAAGTTCATTTAATCCCTTTTTCTGACTCCTGACTCCTGACTTCTGATTTCTCCACCCTCAATTCTTTCATTTGAAGAGTTGCCGCTGAAATGGTACATTTCCCTTCATGCCTATCTATCAAAGACAAGATATAGCCGGATTGCTCAAGGAAATCAACAATGGCGTCATCAGGCCCGTATACCTGATTTTCGGTGACCGTTATCTCTGCCAAGAGGTGACGGATGACCTTGTCCGCCATCTGCTGCCGGATGAGAAACAACGCAACCTGGGCCTCAGGCGCATCGATGGTGAGCAGGAGAATGTTGCCCAGACCATGAGCCATCTGCAGACATACAGTCTTTTTGCCGGCCGACAGGTGATCAGGGTGCTGGATTCCCAGATCTTTTTTTCCAAGGCGGTGGCCAAGAATTTCTGGGATAAGGCGAAAAAAGCGGCCGGTGAGGCAAAACCGGAAAAGGCGGGGCGCTATCTGCTGAAAATGATCCATGCCGGCGGGCTTGACCGTGATGAATCATTGCGGGATCTTTCCAATGCGCAATGGAAAAAGCTTTTCGGCTTTGACAAGCCCGCGGATGTGGCCTGGTGTGGCGATCTGGTTTTGCCGGCCGGATTCCCTGATGAAAAATCGGCGGCAGGGGATGAGCTTGTGCTTCAGGTGCTGGAGAAAGGGATACCCAAAAGCAATGTGCTGATCCTGGTGACTGAGGCGGTTGATAAGCGCAAAAAACTTTATAAGCTGCTGGGCGATCTTGGTGCTGTGATTGACCTGTCGGTGGACAGCGGGGCGGGGTCTGCTGCCCGGAAGGGACGTGATGCGGTCATCCGTGATCTGGTGATCCGGACCCTGGCTGACCTGGGCAAAAAGCCGGGACCCGGGGTAGTCGACAGTCTGCTTGACCGGGTTGGTTTTCATCCGGTGGCTGCTGTGCGCGAGACGGAAAAGCTGGCCCTTTATGTCGGCGATGCCCAAGTTGTGGCCCAGGCGGATGTGGATGCGATTATCGGTCAGACCAGAGAAGAGGCCATCTATGAATTAAATGATGCGGTGGCTTCGGCAAGTCTTGCCCGTTCGCTTGAGTTGGTTGGCCGTCTGCATGCCGGCGGGCTGCATCCGCTGGCCCTGGTGGCCGGACTCCGGAATCTGCTGCGCAAACTGCTCTTTTTCAGGGCACTGCGGGAGCGGCGGCAGCCCTACTACTCTGCGGAACTTTCTTTCCCCGCTTTCCAGAAGGGCTATCTGACTGAATTGAAAAGTACGGATTATGGCAAGTCGCCTTTTCTGGCCGGTCATCCCTTTGTTTTGTATAAGAGTTTTCAGCAGGCGGGCAATTTTGATCTGCAGACCCTGCAGGAGGCGCTGACGCAATTGCTGGAAGCCGAGTTTCAGTTGAAAAGCAGCGGTCTGCCGCCCAGGCTTGTTCTTGAGAGATTTCTTTTTGCCTTTCTGGGCGCGGATTCCCGGGGAAAAAAGACCATCTAGGCAACTTGCCGGACCGGCTGTTTTTTGTCTTTTCCCTCCCCCTGCCTGTACATTTGACTTCACTCTCTTGCCAGCATGCCTGCGAGTGGTTACAATAAGAAAAAGAAAAAACCGGAAAATGACAAGGAGTAAAAAATGAGTGTGCCGGACAAAAAGACGGAAGGCGGTGTGCTCACCGATGAAAAACATAAGGTGCTTGAACCGCCTCTTTACAAGGTTCTGCTGCATAATGACGACTATACGACCATGGATTTTGTCGTCACCATTCTGGAAACGGTTTTCTATAAAGATCCCGGCGAGGCGACCAGGATCATGTTGAATGTGCATCAGCAGGGAATAGGAATTGCCGGAATTTATACCAGGGAGATTGCCGATACCAAAATTCACATCGTGCACGATCTGGCCAGTCGTAATGAATTCCCGCTGAAATGCTCCATGGAGCAGGCGTAAAAGCTGTCACGGCCAAGCCGGCCAGGCAGAAAAACATAGGAAGAAAGACTTTTTGCTCAAAAGAGCGATGTGGAATTTCTGGAAAAGATATGATTAATCAAAAAGTGGAAATAGCCTTGGTGATGGCAATTCGTGAGGCCAAAAAACGCAGGCATGAACATGTTACTGTGGAACATATCCTCTACGGGTTGCTGCATGATGAAATGGCTGTCAAAATTATAGAGGGCTGCGGAGGCAACAGGGAAAATCTGCTCAAGGATCTTGAGTCCTTTTTTGTCCTGAATCTGCCGGTGCTGGATGAAAGTAACGCTGTCGATCCGGTGCAGACCATCGGCTTCAACCGTGTTCTGCAGCGGGCCATCGCCCATGTGCAGAGCTGCGGCAAGGCCGAGGTGGATTCCGGCGATGTGATCACGGCGATTTTCTCCGAGCCGGAGTCCTTTGCCGTATATTTCCTGGAGAAAGAGGGGCTGAGCAAGTTCGAGGTGGTGCAGTACATCTCCCATAAGCAGCCCGCCGCGCCTGTTGCCATTCCCCGGGACGGGCAGAAAAAGGAAGCGGAAAAACCCGGGACCGCTCTGGAGAAATTTACCATCAACTTTACGAAGCGGGCGGAGGAAGGCCTTATTGATCCGCTTATCGGCCGCAGCCGGGAACTGACCCGGGTGATGCAGATCCTCTGCCGCCGGCGCAAGAACAATCCCCTGCTGGTGGGCGAGCCCGGGGTGGGTAAAACCGCCATTGCCGAAGGCCTGGCCCTGCGCATCCATGAAGGGGCGGTGCCTGATCTTCTCAGTGATGCCTCGATTCATCTGCTGGACATGGGGGCACTCCTCTCCGGCACCAAGTACCGGGGTGATTTTGAGGAACGGCTGAAGGCGATCATCACCGAGGTGGAAAAGCAGCCGAACATCATTCTGCTGATTGATGAAATCCACACCATCGTCGGCGCAGGCGCCACCAGCGGCGGCAGCATGGATGCCTCCAATCTGCTCAAACCAGCCCTGCAGGCCGGCACCCTGCGCTGTATCGGTTCCACCACCTATGAAGAGTATAAAAATTATGTGGAAAAGGACCGGGCCCTGTCCCGGCGTTTCCAGAAGGTTGACATTGAAGAACCTACAGTGGATGAAACCTACGAGATTCTTAAAGGGCTGAAGTCGCGCTACGAAGAGCATCACGGCGTCAAGTTTTCAAATACCGCCGTCAGGGCGGCGGCCGACCTTGCTGCCCGCTATCTGAACGATCGCTTTCTGCCGGACAAGGCCATCGATGTTCTCGACGAGGTGGGCGCATCCATGCGTCTTGCCAAGCCTGAGAAAAAAAGAAAAAATGTCACCACCCATGATATTGAAACAGTGATTGCCAGAATGGCCAGGGTGCCTGCCAAGAACATTTCCGGTTCCGATATGCAGCAGCTGAAAGGTCTGTCCCAGACCTTGCAGGGACGTATTTTCGGTCAGGATCAAGCCCTTGAAGCCATTGTCACCGCGGTCAAGCGGAGCAGGGCCGGGCTGAAGGACCCGGAGCGGCCCACCGGTTCGTTCCTGTTTGCCGGTCCTACGGGGGTGGGCAAAACCGAGGTGGCCAAGCAGCTGGCGGCCGCCCTTTCCGTGCATTTCGAGCGGTTCGATATGAGCGAATACATGGAAAAACACGCCGTGGCCAGGCTGATCGGTTCTCCCCCGGGTTATGTGGGGTTTGATCAGGGCGGACTGCTCACCGATTCCATCAGAAAGCATCCTTACAGCGTATTGCTGCTTGATGAGATTGAAAAGGCCCATCCGGACATCTTCGGCATTCTCCTGCAGGTGATGGATCATTCAACCTTGACCGATAATGCGGGCCGCAAGGCGGATTTCAGGAATGTCATCCTGATTATGACGACAAATGCCGGGGCAAGAGAATTAAGCGGACAGGCCATCGGCTTTATGACCAGTAAAAAAGGGGGGGGGCAGAAGGCCATTAAAAATCTGTTTTCCCCGGAGTTCAGGAACCGTCTTGATGCCATTATCACCTTCAATGCCTTGGGAATGCCGGTGATGGAGCTGATTGTTAATAAGATGATCAATGAACTGCAGGAACGGCTGCATGAAAAGAAGGTGCGCATCACCCTTACGGAAAAGGCCCGCATGTGGCTGGCATCGGCGGGACATGACCCGGATTATGGGGCGCGGCCTTTGCGGCGGCTTATCATGAGTGAAATCGGTGACAAGATCACCGAAGAGATCCTCTTTGGCAAGTTGTCCCGGGGAGGAATTGTCCTGGTTGACCGGTCGGCGGAGACATTTGAATTTACCTATAATCCGGAGGCTGAAAGAAAATAAAAAGATTGAGTCGGGAACTTTTGCAGTTTATATCAATCTTTTATATAGCATTGCCCGGAATTCCTGGTTTAGGGTTTTGTGTTCGGGGTTGGCAGTGTATTTTGCCAACCTGGTTGATTTAATTGAAATTCATATGTTAACCTGAAAACTGCCAAGAAGGAGTCTGCCAACCAAAAATGTTGAAGCCGACCATAAAACTGTCATGAGACAACATTAACCTGGTGAAATTACTTGTTGCGAAGCTCATCCTCAGCCATTCATACTCTGATCTGCAGAACGATGCAGCCCGCCAACTCTTCCTGAAGATTTTTTTGTCCCAATCACACATCACTCATTGTAGAAAGGATTACCAATGAAACACGCGAAAAAAATTTACATGACCACCGCCCTGGTTCTCGCCCTGGCGTTTACCGGCTGCAATCAGAATGAGAAAAAAGCAGAGACCACCGCTCCGGAAAATCAGCCAGCGAAGGTAGCGACCCAGGAGACTAAAGATACCGCTATGCCGGCACAGGCAAACGCCGAGGCCTCGGTTGCCGCTACCCTGCAGCCTGAGGCCGCACAAGGCGCTTTGACCGGCACAGTCGTCGAAACATTTGATAGCGGCGGCTATACATATATTCAGCTTGATACGGGCAGTGATAAAGTATGGGCAGCCATCGGCCAGACGAAAGTGGCTGTCGGGGATAAGATCAGTCTGCTCAACGGGCCGGTTATGCGCGATTTCCACAGCAAGAGTCTCGATCGCACCTTCCCGGAAATTATCTTTTCTTCCGGCATGGCAGGAGCAAATGCCGCTCCCCCTGCGGGTATGGGCCAGAATTTTTCTCAGGCAATGCAGGGTGAAGGAGGCGGGGCAATGCCTCCTGCGGCAATGGGGATGGGTGCGGAGGAAAGCAGCGGCGGCAGCGTCAAGGCCATCACTCCGCTGCAGGAAGTCAAGGTGGAGAAAGCTGAGGGTGCTAATGCCTATAATGTGGAAGAGGTGTTCACCTCAGCTGCTGATCTGGCCGGCAAAAAGGTGAAAGTTCGCGGCAAGGTAGTGAAGGTGTCCCCTGGCATCATGGGCCGCACCTGGATCCATCTGCAGGATGGTACCGGAGATCCGATGAAAAACACCCATGACCTGGTCGTTACATCGGCCGAGGTGCCGGAACTGAACTCCATTGTTGTTGTTGAGGGGGAACTGGCCAAGGACAAGGATTTCGGCGCCGGCTACTTCTACAACGTTATTGTTGAAGGGGCTACCGTCAACAAGTAGCATGCTTTTGACATGAAAATAGTGATTATCGGCCCCGGTGCGCTTGGTTCTCTTTTTGCCGCCGGGCTTGCTGCCCGGGCTGATAATGATGTGTGGCTGCTCGATCATGATGCTGAGCGGGCGGCGCGCATAAATGGAAAACTCCTGCTGACCGTTGGTGAGCAGGAGTTTTGCCGTTTGGTTTCCGCCACTGCCGACGCAGCCCGCATCGGTCCGGCAGACCTTGTCCTGCTCTGCGTCAAGTCCCGCGACGTGGCGGCAGGCATCAATGCCGCCCAACCTCTTTTCACCCCCACAACCATTCTCATCACCTTCCAGAACGGCATCAGCCATCTCGACACCCTGGCACAGATGAAGCTTCCCGTGCAGCCTGCCATTGGGGTCACGGCCATGGGCGCCACCCTCAAGGCGCCGGGCCATGTCTGCCATGGCGGCAGGGGGCTTACCAGAATAGGCTTTCTCTCCCGGGTTGCCCGGGAAAAAGAAAAACAGCTGGATAGGGTCGCGGATCTGTTCAGCCAGGCAGATATGCCAACGGAACGGGTGGGAAATATCCTCGATTTTGTCTGGGCCAAGCTGCTGGTCAATGTGGGAATCAATGCGCTGACCGTAATTTATGACTGTGCCAACGGGGAGTTGCTGGTCAGGAAGGAGGCCATGGGGAAGCTTATTGCCGCAGTGCTGGAGGGGCAAGCCGTGGCCCGCGCCATGGGTATTGCTGTGCCCGCTGATCCGGTCAGCCAGACGCTTGCGATCTGCGAGGCCACGGCAAGAAATATTTCCTCCATGCTGCAGGATGTGCGGCGCCGTAGGCCCACGGAAATCGGGGCCATCAACGGTGCCCTGCTTGGCAAGGCAGAAGGGCTCGGCATTGATGCGCCGGTGAACCGCGAGCTTGTGCGCCGGGTCAGAATGATTGAAGCCGGATATCTCCGGACAGCACCTCATGGGTTCTGCCCTGATCGTCTCTGATGTGCAGCCTGCCTTGGTTGTCTGGGCCAAGCGAGATGCCGGTTACCGCCTGACGGCCGGTGGTGACCCAGGTGAGACGTCTGCCCTTTGTGGCATCAAAGCTGCGCCATTCATCCAGAATGGCGGCAAAATTTCCGGCTTCCATCCTCGTCATGATCGTGTCAATGGCGGTAAGAATGCCTTTCAGCAGGGTGGTCCTGCAGATCGGTCTCTGGCTGTGCTGAATAAGAGAGGTGATCTTGCCCTGCAATTCTTGCGGAAAGGCGTCAGGCGGGGTGGAGACGTTTAAGCCGATGCCCAGCACGACAAGGGGCTGCGGGTCTTTATTGAATTCGCTTTCCGTCAGAATTCCGCCGCACTTTTTCCCGTTGAGAAGCAGGTCATTGGGCCATTTCATCATCGGCGCAGGATGACAGAACGGCCGGACGGCCCGGTACAACGCGACCCCTGCGGCCAGGGTGATTTTCGGCAGATCGGCCGGATCAAGGGATGGCCGCATGAGCATGGAAAAGTAGAGACCGCTGTCCGCCGGCGAGAGCCACGTCTTGCCCAGCCGCCCCCGTCCGCCTGTCTGGCTGCGGGCAATGACCACGGTGCCGGATGGCGCACCCCTGCGGCCCAGTTCCAGGGCATCACTGTTGGTTGAAACGGTCTCGGCGCGCATGATCAGCGGGTGACCGGATAATTCGGTAATGCTGGCCATTTCTTGCCAGAAGGGATCTGCGGCACAGGCTGAGGCTGGTATCATGGCTTGATTGTAACGCAAAGTCATGGGCAGGCAAAGGCATTAGTTTTAAATTTTCCGGCAGGCGCAAAGTGTGATGAAAAAAAAGTATATTTTGTTACAATGGAAATGCGTTTGCACGCAGTAAATCACCCAGGAATTTCACAAGAAGGAGGATATATCATGCCCTATGTCAATATTCGCGTGGCCGGCACCCTGAGCAAGGAACAGAAAGCAAAAATCTGCCAGGGAGTGACCAATGTCATTGCGGAGACAGCCAATAAACCGCAGGATTCCATCCTGATTTTTATTGATGAGCTGCCCCACGAAAACATTGCCCGCGGCGGAGAACTGCTGCAGAAACCGGCAGGCAAGTAAGTAAATGGCGGATGAAAAAGAGGTGGCCCGAAAGCGGCTGCGGGTGTTGCGCGATGAGCTTGCCTTTCATGGCCATCGCTATTATGTGCTGGACCAGCCGGTTATCGCTGATGTTGAATATGACCGGCTTTTCCGTGAGCTGCTTGCGCTGGAGGAGAAATTTCCCGAGCTGGTCACCGACGACTCGCCCAGTCAGCGGGTTGGCGGGGCTCCTTTGGAGAAGTTTGCCGGGGTGCAGCACCGCCATGCCATGCTCAGTCTGGAAAACGCCTTTTCTGATGCCGAGTTGCGGGATTTTGAAGATCGGCTGCTGCGTTTTCTGAAAGATACGCCTCAACTGAGCTATGTGGCGGAACCCAAAATGGATGGGCTGGCGGTTGAGCTTGTCTATGAAAACGGACTTTTTGTCCAGGGATCAACCCGGGGCGATGGCCGCACCGGCGAAGACATCACCCGCAATCTGAAGACCATAGCTGCCATTCCCTTGCGATTGCAAGGCGAAAGCCCACCTGTTCTGCTTGAGGTGCGGGGCGAGGTCTTCATGGGCAGCGCAGGATTTAAAAAAATGAACGAGGAACGGGCCGCTGCCGGAGAATCTCTTTTTGCCAATCCCCGCAATGCCGCCGCCGGCTCCCTGCGCCAGCTGGACTCGCGACTCACCGCCCGCAGGCCTCTTGATTTCTATGCCTACGGCATCAGTGATCCGGCGCAGGTGGCCTGCCCAACCCAGCATGAGCTGCTGGCGCAGCTCATGGACTTTGGCTTGAAGGTGAACCCGCTGGTCCGCCTCTGCCCAAAGATGGATGAGGTCATAGCCCATTACCGTCATTTGCTTGAAATCCGGGCCCGACTGGACTATGAGATCGACGGCATGGTGGTCAAGGTCAACTCCCTGGCCCTGCAGGAGCGGCTAGGCAATAAGGCCAGAACGCCGCGTTGGGCCGTTGCCTGCAAGTTCCCCGCGTTCCAGGCGACCACCCGGTTGCTCGCCGTTGATTTCCAGGTGGGCCGCACCGGCGTGGTGACACCGGTGGCCATTCTGGAGCCGGTGGCCATCGGCGGTGTGACGGTGAGCCGCGCCACTCTGCACAATGAGGAGGAGATCAAGCGCAAGGACCTCAGGATAGGCGACAGGGTGCTGGTGCAGCGGGCCGGAGACGTCATTCCGGAAATCGTCCAGCCCATCATTGATCTACGCACCGGCGGGGAAGAACCGGTGGCCATGCCCGGCCACTGCCCTTCCTGCGGCCACACCCTGGTGCGGGAGGAGGGGGAAGCGGCCCTGCGCTGTATTAATGGACATTGCCCGGCCCAGAGATTACGTAGCCTGATTCACTTCACCGGCAAGACCGGCATGGATATCGAGGGTCTGGGCAAAAAGGTCATGGAGCAGCTCTTTGCTGAAAAGCTGGTGAATGATATCCCGGATATCTATGCCCTGCGTCCGGAAACCCTTGAAAGGCTTGACGGCTGGGCCAGCAAGTCCGCAGAAAATGCGGTGGCCGCCATTGCTGCAAGCCAAAACGCCTCGCTGGCTCGCCTGCTCTCAGCCTTGGGCATTCGCCATGTGGGCGAGGTGACCGCTGCGCAACTTGAGGAGCGTTTTCAGACTATGGAAAATCTCATGGCCGCCTCGCTTGAGGAACTGCTGACCGTTGAGGGGATCGGCGAGCAGGTCGCTGCCTCAATCAGGGATTATTTCGGCGACCCTGCCGTGCAGAAGATGCTGGAGCGGTTGCGCCAGCTTGGCGTGGCGCCGGGCAAAAGGGTTGCCCCACTAGGGGAGTTGCCTCTGCGGGGTGCTGTTCTGCTCTTTACCGGCAGCCTCTCCTCCTTTTCCCGGGATGAGGCCAAGGGGGTCGTCAAAAAACTGGGGGGACAGGTTTCTTCTTCCCTGAGCAGAAAGGTCACTCATCTGGTTTGCGGCGACAAGCCGGGCAGCAAGCTGCAAAAGGCAGAGGAGCTTGGCATTACCATTATTGATGAAAAGGGATTTCAACAACTTATTTCTTGAAGCAGGGATGAAGCCATGGCACAAAAAACCATACGGGCTGTGGTATCCGGCCGGGTACAGGGGGTTTGCTTCCGGGCTTATACCCGGGAAGCGGCATTACGCTATGGGGTAAAAGGCTGGGTGCGCAACCTGCCGGATGGCTCCGTGGAGGCGCTGGTTTCAGGCGATGCGGACCGGGTGGAGCGCATGATCGCCTGGCTGCATCAGGGCCCCCCCTCGTCCCGGGTCAGCCGGGTGACGCTTGAGGAGATAGAGCCGCCGGACGAGCAGTTTACTGCCTTTGAGATCCGCTACTGGTAGGGCGGCAGCACGGCAGAGATCCTTTTGCAATATCTTGCGCCGCTTATCTCGGGAAAGCCGCCATGATGCCGCCGTCCACTGGCAGGGTGGCGCCGGTGGTCGGGGTCTGGTTGCTGGCAAAAAACACCACGGCGTTACCCACGTGATCGGCCAGCACTTCGGTTTTCAGCAGGTTGCGCTGTCGATAATACTCTTTCAGGCCGGCCGGATCCAGGTCCCGGGCCTTCATGCGGTCAGGGCCCACCACGTCCCACAGACCGGATGACACCCCGGCATCATCAAAAATTGCGTCCGCATTGATCATGTTCACCCGCACCTTGAGCGGGGCGAGTTCAATGGCGGCAATCTTGCCGAGTTGATGGGCGCCGGCCTTGGAGGCGCTGTAGGCGCCGAAGGCCTCGCCCGGGGCAAAAACATTTTTGGAGCTGTTGATGATGATGTTGCCGCCGAAGGACTGGCGGGTAAAGATCGGGGTGGCTGCTTTGATGACCTGGAAAACTCCCATGAGATTGACATCAAGCACCTTGTAAAAGGTTTTTTCATCCAGGTCCTGGAGCCTAGCGACATGGGCGATGCCGGCATTGGGCACCAGGATGTCAAGGCCGCCGGCCTCTCGCAGCAGCCGGGAGAAGCACTGCTGCACGGAACGGCTGTCCGCCACATCCATCACCAGAGACGATACCATGGCAGGGCCGAATTGTCCGGCCAGCATGTCCCGCACCTGCTCAAGTCTGTCCTGGTTGATGTCAGTGAGAAAGACCCTGGCCCCCGCGGCCAGGAGTTGTCTGCCGATGCCGCAGGCAATGGCGCCGCCGCCGCCGGTGACCAGGGCAATCCTGCCGGCCAGCAGAGGTTTTTTGCCCTTGCCCAGCTTGGCCTGCTCCAGGCTCCAGTATTCCATGTCAAAAATGGAGGACTCGGCAAGTTCCCGGTAAGGAGCTACAGCGGCCCCTGCAATTTTTGCCGCAATGGTATGTTCGGCTATGTCGGCGGCAATCATGGCAGACTGCGGGGTTTCACCGCTGGTAACAAGTCCCAGGCCCCTTATGAGTATCACCCTGGGTTTGGGGTCAAGTTTGTTGCGCGCCACCTTTTTGTCGGCAACCTGCCGGTGAAAATAGGCATCGTACCGCTCTTCATAGGCGGCAAATTCTGCGCTGATGCGCCGGGCCATCTGCTGTTCATCATCGTCATGGCTGAAATCAAGAAAAAGCGGGTAATTTTTGGTGCGGATGACATGGTCCGGGGTGAGGACGCCGCTGACCAGCAGCTCCCCGGCGTCGGCCCGGTCCAGGGCGGCAAGGATCATTTCGTTTTGCCGGACATGCAGGTGGAAGGTTTGCCCGTTTTTATCAGGATGGCTCATGGCACCCCGGATAAGGGGCAGGATAATGTCGGTGTCGGGGCAGGCCGTACCGAGGGCGATGACAGGGGTTTTTGAGCGGTTTTGCTCTGCCAGAAACCTCTCTGCCCGGCTGACATAGTCGATCATCAGCGCGTAAGAGGTTTCTGCCTCAGCGGCAAAGGTGAAAATGCCGTGGTTGAGCAAAATGATGCAGTCCATGGCCGGATTTTTTTCATAGAGATCGGCCACTGCCTTGGCCAGGGGGAATCCCGGCATGATAAAGGGCAGGATGCCGATGCCCTCTCCCAGCACTTTTTTGAGCAGGGCCTCGCAGTCAGGGGTATTGGTCAGGGTGACGATGGCATCGGCATGGGTGTGATCGATAAAGGTGTGGGGCAGAAAGGCGTGCACCAGTGTTTCGATGGACGGGTTGGGTGATGAAGCATTGACAAGATGGGTGCGGAACTGGTTGACCATCTCCTCATCGCTGAGACACTCAAGTCGCCGCAGTTTGCGCAGATATGCCAGATCAAGGCCGGGAAATCCCTGCGGCTCTATGGCGCCCAGGTCCCAGCCGCTGCCCTTGACATAGATGATATCCTTTTCCTCACCGAGAATGTCGGTAACTCTGCATTTGACGGAGGTGTTGCCGCCGCCGTGCAGAACAAGATCGGCCTCGCTGCCGATAAGCCGCGAGGTATAAACCCGCAGGCATAGACCCTCGGGCTGGTCCGCATAAGCGTTGATAGAACGCTGCGCTTCGTTGCTGTCATATCTGTTTTTCATGGATTGTCCTTTGTGAACTAACTCGCTTTCAGGCTGAAAATATAGAGGCCATAGGCCACAAGCAGCAGAAAACCGTACAACCGGCTGACCTGGTTGCCTAAGTAAAGAAACGGCAGCAGCACGGCGGAAAAAAGGGTCATCACCGGCAGATCGCGCTGCAGCAGTTGCTGCTGCTGCAGGAAAAACGGTTTGATCACCGCCGTGCCGCCCATCACCATCAGCAGATCCGGCTCTCCCTTGCGGATTGCCGAAATGGAGGAGGCCAGTTCCGGCAGCGAGGTTCCCACCGCGGCAATGGTGAGGCCGATGATCAGGTTGGAAACCCCCAGATATCTTGCTACATCTGCCGCACCGCCGATCAGCAGATTTGAGCCGAAGGACAGGCCGATAAGGCCGCCGCCGCACAGGGGGAGGATGCGCCAGTAAGAGGCCGGCGTATCATCCTTCAACTCTTCGGCTGATCGTTGTATTGAACCGTTTTTATAGGAAAAATAGGTGAAAAGAATAAGGGCAGTGATAAAAAGCAAACCTAATGACCGGGGAAAGAAGCCGTACCAGGCCGCCCCAGCCACTGCGAAGCTAGCAGCTAGAACATAGTAGAGTTCCCGGGCAAAGGAAAGATAGGGCGCGCCGATGGGTGCGACCAGGGCGCAGATGCCCAGAATCAGGCCGACATTGGCGATGTTGCTGCCGATCACATTGCCCAGCATAAGATCCTGCTTGTCCTGCAAAGCAGCGGACAGACTGACAAATAATTCCGGCATGGATGTGCCGAAGGCCACCACGGTCAGGCCGATCATCAGGGCACTCATCCCCAGACGGCAGGCCAGCCTGACGGCACCTGCCACCAGCGCTTCTCCTCCCGCCACCAGAAGGCTCAGCCCGGCCAGGAGAGCGAGCAGGGAAAAAGAGATGGAGGAGTAGTTGAATTCACCAGTCATGTTTGCCCAACATGTTTATCAATGGCTGCCGGCATCAGGTCTGCGGAAGCTGAAAGCCGTCTGCATGCAGAGGGAAGGCGGCTTCGGCGAGTTTTTTCAGCTCTTTTTTGATCTGGGGCAGCGGCACAAGCGGCGGCATGAGTGGTATTTCACCGCATACCTGCACAGGGGGCGTCACCCGCATTTTCCGGTCAATGTAATCTGAAAAACCGGTATCAATGGCACCTTCCATGTTGCCGCAGGTATCCGCGGTATCCATTGCCCGCAAAAAACTCATGATGGTACCGATGTCGTTTTTACGGTAAAAAATTTTGATCTCCTCTTCAATGGTTTCCTGGTCGTCGACAAGTTCAGTATATTTCTCCCGGTACGCGGCCACATCCTGGGTCAACTGCTCATAGGTCTCCATGAACAGATGTTTAAAGCGACCCGAGGCGGTGAGTCCCCATGTTTTCACCCCGGAAAAGATCCGGGTACGCAAGGTTGGCGAGGTCAGGATGTAAGGATCATAATAAAATTTTTCTTCAAGTCCAGTGATTTCAAGAAATCTGATGATCAATTTTTCATCCTGCAGCATGATGTAGATCCGGTTCAGATCATAGACAATTCTTTGTCCCTCCGTGCGGATGTGGTGGCCGATGTCTTTTTCCAGGAGGGCCTTGTCATCTTCAATAAGCTTGCGGAATCCGAAGTAGCGGTCAGCTAATTCCTTTTTGATCTCATAGTTGAGAAATTGGGAAATATCGGACGTCATAGCCATTGCTCCTTTGTGGTGGTAGGGTATAAAAAGCAATATACAGGTTCCCGGCATGCTGCCGAAGCCAGGAATCCCTTGTGAACAAAAGCATTGGCGTGTATGGTGTCTCTTTTGCCGACTGGATTGTCATGGGTGATCCCGGCCGGGCGCAGTTTTTTTTCTTGACACAATTGAAGATAAAGTAAAAAGGGTAAAGGGCAAAGCAAAAAGCGTTTGTTGTTCTCAAAAAGTCTTATTTGCCTGGAAATTTTTGCATTATGGGATCATACCTGGCCGCGAGCGGTTTGCTCCTGGGCGAGAGTATGTTTTCCAGGGCACAGTATAGGAAGGTTCTATGGCAGCATTGCAGGATAATTCCGCCCGCCGGGTGAAAGATGCTGTTGATATTATAGAGGTGATAGGTGAGCATGTCCACCTGCAGAAAGCTGGGGTGCGTTATAAAGGCCTCTGTCCCTTCCATTCTGAAAAAACACCGTCTTTCACCGTAAATCGGGAGCGGCAGTTCTACCACTGCTTCGGCTGTAATGAAAGCGGTGATGTTTTGTCATTTATGATGAAATATCATAATTTGACCTTCCCAGATGCGGTGGTAAGACTTGCCGAGCGTTACGGCATTGAACTTGAAGAGAGTAAGCTTTCCCCGGAAGATTTGAAGAAGACTAGGGAGCGGGAAGGGCTTTTTGCTGCCAACAAAGTTGCGGCAACTATTTTCCATGACTTCCTGCTGAAAAATCCTGCGGCCGGCAAAGCCAGGCAATATCTGGAAAAGAGAGGGATGTCACGGGAAATGATCAGCCGCTTTCAACTCGGTTATGCGCCTGACCGGTGGGATTTTCTTGCCCAGGCATTGGCTTCCGCCGGCGAAGCAGAGCAGGTTGCCGTGGCAGCCGGGCTGCTGGTGCAGAGGGAGAATGGCGGCGTTTATGATCGCTTCCGTGATCGGGTTATCTTTCCCATTTTTTCCTTAAACGGGCAGGTTGCCGGCTTCGGCGGGCGCATCCTGGGCGACGGCCAGCCGAAATATCTTAACAGCCCGGAGTCGGCGGTTTTTAATAAGAGCCAGACCCTGTTCGGCCTCTACCAGAATAAATCGGCCATCCGGGAGGCGGGCCGCTGTCTGATTGTTGAAGGCAATTTTGATCTTCTTTCCCTGGTTGCCCATGGTTTGCAGTATGTCGCCGCGCCCCTTGGCACGGCCTTGACCGCTCAACATGTAAAGATTTTGAAGCGTTATGCCGAAGAGGCGGTTGTGGTTTTTGACGGCGACCTGGCCGGTTTGAAGGCTGCCATGCGGGCTGTTCCTCTTTTTCTGACGGAGCAGCTTGATGCCAAGATTGTTGTCCTGCCCGAGGAGCATGATCCAGACACCTTTATTGCCGCTTTCGGTAGGGAGGCTCTTGAAGAAAAAGTGGCCCAGGCCATGGAGCTGTCCGAGTTTGTTTTCAGTCGCCTGGTGAAGGAACATGGCTTGAGTCTGGCGGGGAAAAATAAAATTGTCAGGGATCTGCAGCCCTTAATTGCTGCTATCGGTAACCGGACGCTGCAAAAAAGTCTTTTTGTTTCACATTTTAGTGATAAACTTGGCCTGAAAGCAGAGGATCTGTTTGGCCGAGGTGAAGGCGGCATTTACCCTGCTGGGCCTTCTTTACCGGCGAAGCAGCGCAAGCAGGGGTTGAAGCTGTCCAAGCAGTATGAAAGGCTGTTGGAGTTTCTGCTCATCTACCCGGAAGCCCTGCCCCATTTTCTCGAGGCAGGTCTGGAGGAACTTGTCGATAATGAAAATGATTTCGCCAGGATTATCCTTGATCAATTAAAGGATCTCGACCTTGTCGGTCAGGGGGATGGGGCTGAGGTGCTGCTCGAAAGGCTGCACGGAGAGGAAAAGGGTCTGGTTGCCCGCCTTCTGATCGAGGCTCCCTCATACCCAGACGACATGAAGGAGTTGCTTGTTGACGAATTGACAACCTGGGTGCGCAAGCAGGCATGGCAAAATCGCAAGTCACGGTTGTTGCGGCGTATCAGTCAGGCCCAGGCGGCAGGTGACGATGTTTTACAGATGGAGCTCCTGGAACAGAAAAAAAAAATGGACGAAGTTTCGTATACATAATATGTTGGTATTTTTTTTTATTACATGAAATGATCTACTTTCCCCAGCAGGAGTAATTCTTGTGGCAAAAAGAAAGAAATTAAAAGCTGCACAAAACGGAACTAACGGAAGTGATATCACAGCGGCGGCGGAGATGTCTGAGAGCGGCGATTTATTTGCGTCGGGCGATCTCGGGCCGCTGGATAATCAGTTTGAAGAGGCCGCTGACGACCTCACCTTCCTGTTTGGAGATGATGCGGCGGATGATCGGGATATAGATGATAAGGAGTGCCCGGCCGGCGATGAGGATATGATCAGTTTCGGGGAAACATCCGCCGCCATGATGCGTGAAATTGATCCGGTGAAGGCCTATTTGCGCGAAATGGGTGCTGTTTCACTCTTGTCTTCCAGTGAAGAGATAGAAATTGCCAAAAAAATTGAAAAGGGACAGCGGCAAATTCAGAACGGATTATTCGTTTGCCCTTTTATGCTTAAAATTCTTCAAAATATCCAGGGGGACCTGCTCAGTCAAAACTGTGAAATTTCTGATGTGCTCCGGGGTTTAGTTGATAAAGATAATGATCAGGTAAAGGAAAGGTTTCTCTGGCAGATCTCAGAGGCTCTGCGTATTGACCGGGAACGGAAAGCTTTGCATGCTGATCTGCGGGAACCCGATGTCGACCAGGCTGCGGGTGTTAATATTTTGGTTCGGGTGGATCGTTCCACTCACTCCATCGTCTCTCTTTTTCAGGACGACCTGCTGCAGAACAAACATATTCATGACGGGCTCAAGGAAGTCAAAAAGATTGTGAGGCAGTTTGAAGCGGTTTTTGCCCGGAAAAAGGCCGATCCTGACAGCAGTGCCAAAATGGATACCATGATTTACAATCTGGAGGAGGATTTCGGGATTGATAATGAAACGCTGGGGCAGGTCCTGGCCCAGATAGCCATAGGCGAGGAGATCAGCAGGGAGGCCAAAAAAGAACTGACCCATGCCAACCTGCGCCTGGTCGTCAGTGTTGCCAAAAAATATATGAATCGTGGCCTGCAACTGCTTGACCTGATCCAGGAAGGAAATATCGGCCTGATGAAGGCGGTGGAAAAATTTGAATACCGCCGGGGATTTAAGTTCAGCACCTATGCAACCTGGTGGATCCGGCAGGCCATTAACCGGGCGATTGCCGATCAGGGACGTACCATCCGTATCCCGGTGCATATGATAGACACCATCAACCGCCTTTTGAAAGGTTCGAAAGAGTTTATGCGGGATGAGGGGCGCGAACCGACACCTGAAGAGATTTCGGATCGCCTGGATGTTGATCTGGATAAGGTGCGTAATATCCTGAAAATCTGCAAGGAGCCCATCTCGCTTGATACCCCCATCGGTAACGATGATGAAAGTAATCTCACCGATTTCATAGAAGATGTGGAGGCTGTTTCACCCCATGAGGCCACGATACAGGACAATTTGCGCCAGCAGCTGAGAAAGGTGCTCGGTTCTCTGACCGAGAGGGAGGAGAGTGTCCTGCGCATGCGTTTCGGTATTGACACGGAGAAAGATCTCACCCTGGAAGAGGTTGGCAGAACCTTTTCCGTGACAAGAGAAAGAATTCGGCAGATTGAGGCCAAGGCCCTTAAGAAATTGAAACACCCGAACCGCAAAAAACATCTGGAAAGTTTTATTAAAGAATAAGTTTCCGATTCGGTGAATAAATTGTTAGACTGGCTGGCTCTCTCTCTGACCCCCGGGCTGGGTATCAGGAGTTGGAACAAACTGCTTGCTGTTTTTGACGGCCCGCAGCAGGTGCTTGAGACTGATCAGAGCCGGATTAGAAAATTGGTTCCGGGCATCAGGGCGAATATTATTGCCGGCATCAACAAAGAAGTACTCCGTGCAGCTGCGGAAAAAGAACTGGAACGCACTGCCGGGTTGGGCATTGAGATTATCACCCGGGAGCAGGAAGCATATCCCGAGTTTCTGCGTAATATACATGACCAGCCCATTCTGCTCTATGTCAAAGGGAATGCCTCCCTGTTGCAGAGTGCCTGCATCGGTGTTGTCGGAGCCAGAGCAGCAAGTGTCTACGGGCAGAGAATTGCCGAAGATCTAGCCAAAAGGCTTTGTCAACGAGGGCTGACTGTGGTAAGTGGTTTGGCTCTTGGTATTGACACTGCCGCCCATAAAGGTGCATTGCAGGCAAGCGGAGCCACCCTTGCCGTACTGGGCTGCGGACTTGACGTGGTATATCCCCGCCAGAACAGAAGTCTCTATGAGGAAATCGCCTGCCGTGGGGCCTTGGTCAGTGAGTACCGCCTGGGTGCTTTGCCGGAAGCCTTCCGTTTTCCTGCACGCAACAGAATTATAAGTGGTCTTTCGCTTGGGGTTGTCGTGGTTGAAGCGGCCCGCAAATCCGGATCCCTCATCACGGCAGACTATGCTCTGGAGCAGGGGCGAGAGGTTTTTGCCGTACCCGGACGGATAGATTCCTGCAAAAGTGAAGGGACACATCGGCTGCTGCAGGCAGGTGCGAAGCTAGTCCATACCGTTGATGATATACTTGAGGAATTCTCCTTTCTTGTCGGAGTTCATAATGCTTCCTCTCTTTCATGCCAGCAAGATCGTGAAAATGCTGCTTTGACAGAGGAGGAAAAAGGGCTTTTTGCATATCTTGATGTATACCCGCAGACCATTGATGAAATTACCCGGCAAAGCCGGATGACAGTGCAGAAGGTGAATGAATTGCTGTTGATGCTGGAGCTGAAGGGATTTGTTGAGTCCCTGCCGGGAAATCAATATCAGAAGCGGCGCCCGGCATCAGTGTAAATTTTTTTAATATCTATTTTGAGTACTTATGTCGAATTCATTAATAATAGTTGAGTCGCCTGCCAAGGCGCGTACATTGCAGAGATATCTCGGCAAATCTTTTACGGTAAAGGCCTCGGTGGGCCATATTCGCGATTTGCCGGTAAAGACATTGGGTGTGGATGTTGAACATGATTTTCAGCCGAAATATGTAACAATACGCGGTAAGGCGAAAATTATTACAGAGCTGAGAGGTGCCGCCCAAAAGGCTGACCAAATTTATTTAGCCCCTGACCCGGACCGTGAAGGGGAGGCTATTGCCTGGCATATCGCCACGACGATTGAGGCGGGCAAGAAACCGGTCCGCCGCGTGCTGTTTCATGAGTTGACCAAAAAGGCCATTCTGGCGGCAATAGAAAATGCCACGGATATTGACCAGAATAAGTTCGAGGCGCAGCAGGCCCGGCGCATTCTGGACAGGCTTGTGGGGTACCAGATCTCCCCCCTGCTGTGGGATAAAGTGCGGCGGGGGCTCAGTGCCGGACGCGTGCAGTCGGTGGCGGTCCGCATGGTCTGCGAACGGGAGCAGGAGATCGCTGATTTCACCTCAATCGAGTACTGGTCAATCATCGCTGAATTGCAGCAGGACGGCCCTCCTCCTTTTTTGGCCCAACTGGAGCAGATTAACGGCCAGAAGCTGACAAACAAACAAGATAATCGTATCATGGATGAGGCGGCCGCTCAGGCGATCGTCTCCGAGTTAAAAGATTGCTCCTATGTTATTGACAAGGTCAACAAGAAGAAAACCCGGCGCAATCCAAGCCCCCCCTTTATCACGAGCAGCCTGCAGATAGAGGCTAACCGGAAACTGCGTTTTTCCGCAAAAAAAACCATGATGCTGGCCCAACGTCTCTATGAGGGGATCGCCATCGGCGAAGATGGGCCCACCGGCTTGATAACCTACATGCGTACCGATTCCACGAGAATCAATGATGAAGCACTGGCACAGGTGCGCGATTATATTCTCACGGCTTACGGCGACAAGCATCTCCCGGCCAAGCCAAATATCTACCGGGCAAAAAAATCAGCCCAGGATGCCCATGAGGCAATTCGTCCCACTGATGTTGCAAAGACGCCGGATAGTCTTGCTAGCTTTCTGGAGAAGGATATGCTGGCCCTCTATACCCTGATCTGGAAACGGTTTGTCGCCAGCCAGATGGCGCCGGCCATTTATGACCAGACATCGGTGACCATTACGGCTGGGAGATATGGTTTCAAGGCAGTCGGCTCCATTGTGCGCTTCCTTGGTTTCATGACTCTGTATGTGGAGTCCGGTGATGAAAGTCAAACCACGCAGCAGGCGGATCAGGAAAGGGATGTTCTTTTGCCGGATCTGAAAGAAGGGCAAAGTGTTGAGCTGCTAAAGCTTGATCCCAAACAGCATTTTACCCAGCCTCCTCCTCGTTATACGGAGGCCACCCTGGTGAAGGCCCTGGAAGAAAATGGAGTGGGCCGGCCCAGCACCTATGCTGCCATTTTGTCAACCATCCAGGAAAAGGAATATGTAAAGCTGGAGCAACGAAAGTTTTCTCCGACGGATCTCGGCAAGCTGGTTAACGAGCTTCTTGTCAGACATTTTCCCGCCATAATGAATACTGAATTCACCGCCTCCATGGAGCAGAATCTTGACAGGATTGAAGAAGGTTCTGTGGATTGGGTGAGGATTATGCATGATTTTTATGGTCCCTTTCGCCAGGCGCTTGATCTGGCCAAAAATGATATGAAATCGGTTAAGCGCAGCGCTGTTCCCACGGATATCAAATGCAAACTCTGTGGCGGCGTCATGGTTATCAAATGGGGCCGGAAAGGAGAGTTTTTGGCCTGTGAAAATTATCCAGAATGCAAGAATACCCAGGATTTTAAAAAGGATGGTGAGGGCAATATTGTTCCCGTGGACAAAGAGGAACCGATGCCTTCCGGAGAGAAATGTGAAAAATGCGGGCGACCCTTGGTTTATAAAAATGGCCGTTTTGGCAGATTTCTTGCTTGTTCAGGTTATCCAGAGTGTAAACATATCCCGGCCGAAAAAACGGGAGTGCGTTGCCCTGAGGAGGGATGCGGGGGTGAATTGATTAAAAAAATCTCCAAAAAGGGAAAAATATTTTACAGCTGCAATCACTACCCGAAATGCCGCTATGCCATTTGGGATAAACCTGTAAATGAACCCTGCCCAGATTGCCAGGCTCCCTACCTGCTGGAGAAGGAAAATAAAAAATATGGTCTTCATCTGAAATGTCCAAACGAGAAGTGTGGGTATATGAAGAAATTGACCGCAGAGGATGAAGAGGTATAAAAAAAATTGGATTTTTTTGCCCTCAATTGATAAAATGTTTTAAAAGATTCATTTTTTTTTTACCTGTCAAAAATATCCGTTTTCGGCATAGCCGATAGGAGGCTGGCATGATCTCAGCAATTCATTCATCTCTTTCCGCTCTTTCTGCTTTTGCAAAAAAACAGGAATCAATTGCCGATAATACTGCCAATGTTAATACCGACGGTTTTAAAAAAACACGGGTGACATTTCAATCTGAAGCGGCTGGGACGGTTGAACCTCAGGTGAGCAGGATTGACACACCCGGGCCATTGTCCTACGAACAGAGCCCGGAGGGTTATAGTCTGGTGGAAAAGTCAAATGTGGAAATATCCGAGGAGTTTCCTCAGGCAATGCTCAACCGGAGATTCTACCAGGCCAATCTGAAGATGATCCAATTTTCTGACGAAATGGTGGGAAGTTTGCTTGATATTAAAAGTTGAAAGCAGTTGAGCGCTGGGGGATAGCGGCAATCTTCGTTCAGTTTACTCTTGACGGGAAAAGGACAAAGTTTTTTCACAGATCCCGGTAGGTAATCTTGCCCCCGACAATCGTCAGCACCGCCTTGCCTGTGAATTCCCAGCCAAGAAACGGGGAATTAGAACTTTTCGAAACAATATCTTCTTCTCGGTAAACAAAAGTTTTTTCCGGATCAATTACCGTAATATCAGCGGTATAACCCTCTGCGAGTGATCCTCCCGTAACTCCCAGTATTCTGGCTGGCTGGGTAGAAAGAAGTTCAATCATTCTTGAAGGGCTGAGGATGTTTTCTCGGACCAAGGCCAGGGTGAGTGGAACGGCGGTTTCCAGCCCAATGATGCCATTGGCCGCCTGATCAAACTCAACATCTTTTTCCATGGCGCTATGAGGGGCATGGTCGGTGGCGATGGCATCAATGGTGCCGTCCCGCAGACCTTCCCTGATTGCCGCCAGGTCATCAGCCGAACGAAGAGGCGGATTCATTTTGGCCCGGGTATTATAAATGCCGACCGCTTCTTCAGTAAGAGAAAAGTAATGCGGTGCGGTCTCCGCTGTTACTTTGCACCCTTTACTCTTGGCCCAGCGCACCAGATCGACAGACTCCCTGGTGCTGATGTGGGCAATATGGATGGGACGTTCAACATATTTCGCCAAAGCCAGATCCCGGTAGATCATAATAGACTCAGCGACCGTGGGAACACCCCGTAATCCCAATCTTGTAGAGAGAGCGCCTTCATTCATCACGCCGTTTTCGCTTAAGCTGGCCTCTTCAGAATGGGAAATAACGAGCAGGTTATGATTACCGCTGTATTCAAGAGCACGACGCATGAGTTGGCTGTTCTCGACCGGACGACCATCGTCAGAAACAGCGACTGCGCCGGCCTTTTTTAATTCTCCATATTCGGCCAGTTCCGTTCCCTTGCTGTTCTTGCTGATTGCTCCCACAGGATAAACCCTGGCAGATCCCTCTGCTGCAGCCTTGGTCAGGATGAGAGATGTAACGGATTGGTTGTCATTGACCGGGTTAGTGTTGGGCATACATGCCACGGCGGTAAAGCCGCCGGCTGCTGCCGACTTGGTTCCGCTGGCAATTGTCTCCTTATATTCCTCACCCGGTTCCCGCAAGTGGACATGCATGTCAATGAGGCCGGGGACAAGCCATTTCCCTTGGAGATCGATGGTAAGCCCGTTGTCTGGGCAGGAGATTGACAGGGCTTTTCCTTTCTGGCTGATTGTACCGCCAACTATAAGCAGGTCACCGGGTTCATCAATATTATTAGCGGGGTCAATGATACGTGCATTCTGCAAGAGTAACGCCGGAGAAGAATTCATCGTTCCTCCCTTCCCATGATCAGATAGAGTAAGGCCATGCGGACCGCAACACCGTTGGTGACCTGATCCATAATCACTGATTGTTCGCCATCTGCCACGTCAAAAGTCATTTCAACACCACGATTGATGGGGCCGGGATGCATAATAATGGCATCCGGTTTTGCTAATTTCAAGAGAGTTCTGTTGATGCCAAAAAAGGTCGCATATTCCCGCAGAGAAGGCAAAAGTGGGTCAAGCTGGCGCTCCTTCTGGATGCGAAGGGCCATGACCACGTCTGCGTCGGCAACAGCATCTTCAACCCTATGGCACACAATTGCCCCCAGTTGTTTTATGCCGGCTGGAATCAGGGTGGCCGGGCCGCTTACATGAACCTGGGCTCCCATTTTGGTAAAGCCGATAATATTGGAATGGGCGACCCTGCTGTGGCTTATATCGCCAATAATTGCTATTTTTAACCCATCAATTTTCCCTTTTTTCTCACGGACAGTCATCATATCGAGGAGTGATTGGCTCGGGTGCTCATGGGTCCCGTCACCGGCATTTATAACCGATGCATTAATGTGTTGCGCAAGCAGGTGGGGTGAGCCGGAACTGGAGTGACGAATCACGATGATATCGGGATTCATCGAAGTGAGATTTTTTGCAGTGTCGATCAGGGTTTCTCCTTTTCTGGCGCTGCTGGTGGAGGCAGAGATATTAAAGGTGTCCGCGCTCATACGTTTGGCTGCAATTTCAAAGGAGAGCCGGGTGCGCGTACTTGGTTCGAAAAAAAGATGAATAACCGTCTTGCCGCGCAGTGTAGGGACTTTTTTAATCGGACGTTGTGATATTTCTTTAAATGATTCGGCCGTATCAAGGATGAAGCCAATATCATTGGCCGAAAGTTCCTCGATTCCTAAGATATGTCTATGCTGAAAACGGTATTCAGATTCCATGAATGGCTAAATCCGGCAGTACGGAATTGAAATTGCAAAAGAGGGAGAAAAACAACTCGCTGTAATGCTTAAATTATTTGTTGCTAAACTGCCAAAAAAATTAACTAGTGGATTATATCACTAATTCGACGCCATCGTACAGAAAATTTCTCCTTATTCCATGACCAATAAAGCATGAAAGCCTTGCCTTTTAAGGCGGTATAGTCAACAAAACCCCAGAATCTGCTATCGTGGCTGTTGTCTCGGTTATCCCCCATAACGAAAAGGGAGTGGGGCGGAACGGTAACCGGCCCAAAATTGTCTCGCGGGGGATTGGGCCCGGGGAAAATATTCGGGTCCATGTGAACGGCATATTTCACATTGAGGAGATTGCCATTAATGTATACTTTTTTGTTGCGAATTTCTATGCGGTCGCCAGGCAGACCGATAACCCTTTTGATAAAGTCCTGTGAAGGATTCTCCGGATATTTGAACACAACAACATCGAGTCTTTCAGGGGTTCCTAGTGGAATCCAGGTTTCTCCGGTAAAAGGATTTTTAATACCGTAACAAAATTTATTTACCAATATATGGTCACCGATGAGCAGTGTCGGAATCATAGAGCCGGATGGAATTTTGAAAGCCTGCACAACGAAAGTTCGGATGAATAAAGCTAAAATCAGGGCGATGATTATTGCTTCTAAGTATTCGCGGATAATGGATTTTTTCTTGCTTTGCGACAACTCACTGCCCCCTTTTGAAAAGATTTGGCTGTGGTAATTATTAGTTAAACTCTCAAAATAAAGAAAATGGTATAAAATTTGCTTATTACTTATTCACGTTTACAGCAAGAATAAAAGCCGGAAAGGAATATTAAGGATTATTTGAGAGCTATTTAATGAAACTTAAAATCATTACTCCATAAGGGGTCAAAACACAAGAAGGTTCTTCGGTCTGTCCGGGATGTTATGGGTTTGTTTGTGCAGTGTGATCCTGATGGCGGTTTTGATGGAAATGAACGGCGGTACATAAAAAAGGCATTTCGCATCTTGTTTGCACCAAAAAATATAACATGCTAAAATTAAAAAAAAATGGATTAAATTTTTAACAACTGTGGTTCCACTAGATATGGTGGGTTAGTTTTTTTCGGATACAAAATATAGGATTGGTTCATTATCGCAACGATGGGTAATAAAATGTTTTCAAAAGATTTTTTTTAAGCTGTCAAATTAGCGTGTATTTTTAAGTAGTTTGCGGTTGACAATCTTTTCGGGATGAGTGTTTAATATTTTTGTGGAAGTCATTCTGTGGTTATGAAAGTGCTTAGAAATTAAAGAACGGAATAGAAATTAATCAGGTTACCTTCATATGTCTCCTCTAAACTTGCCGGCATTCAATTTTAATTTCAAAAATTTTCAGCTGCCTTTTATGCGCAAGCAGAATCTAACCATAGGGCTCGATATTGGTTCCCACGCCGTAAAAGTATGTGAACTCTCGGAAGGCGGCCAAAGAATGAAGCTTGTGAGCCTTGGCAGTGCCCGTTTGCCGGCCAATGCTGTTGAAGATGGCGAGTTACGAGACCCGGATGCTGTAGCGTCCGTGATCAAAAATCTCATTGGCAATTTGCAGATCAAGGGGAAAAAAGTCGGTATATCCATTTCCGGTTATTCCGTGATTCTTAAGAAAATCAACCTCTCGGTGATGAATGAGAAGGAGTTGGAGGAACATATTCAGTCAGAGGCGGAACAATATATTCCTTTTGATCTGGCAGACGTTTATCTCGATTATCAGGATTTGAAAACTAATGCTGAAGGTGAAGACAGGACTGACGTCATGCTGGTGGCAGCAAAAAAAGATGTTGTTGACTCCTATTTACGTATGTTGCGGAACGTTGGTTTGAAAACTGTCTTGGTTGATGTTGACGCTTTTGCCCTTGAGAACTCTTTTGAAACGAATTACGGGCAGCAAGGGAATGTGGTGCTTGTTGATATTGGCTCCTCCAAGATGAACATAAATATTGTTTCAAAGGGCGCATCGCTATTTGCCCGCGACGTCGCTTTGGGCAGCAAACAGCTCACCGAGCAGATTCAGGGGAAATTCGACCTTGATTTTGAAGAGGCTGAATCCTTGAAGATTGGTGCGTTGGCACCGGATGAAAAACAGGAAGAGCTTGCGGAAATATTTATCAGCACTACGACCCAGTGGATTATGGAGATCAAGAAGGCCATTGACTTTTATAACTCAAACTTCCCTGATAGTGCTTTGACCAAGCTTGTTTTGAGCGGCGGTGGGTCCAAGGTAAAGGGACTGGATTCATATTTCAGTGAAGAGACAGGATTGCCGGTTGAGGTTTTCAATCCTTTTGCCACGACCGGTGTCGATGCAAACAGAATAGATCCTGATTATGTAAAAAATATTGCGCCTGAAATGGCAATTTCCATGGGTCTGGCAAGCAGACCTTGTCCTTTTTAGGTATATTTTTATGCACCTTTTAAGCACAAGCGAAAGAGTGTCATGATACGAATAAATTTATTGCCTGTCCGGCAAATGAAAAAGCGCTTGCGCACCAGAAATGAGGTAATTGCCTTTATAGCCTCACTGGTTGTCTTGCTTGCATTGTTGGTAATGGGTTCGTTAAGTATGAATCAAAGGGTGGCATCGCTACAGACAAACATTAAGAATTTGAATGACAAAAAGGCAAAATATAATGTCATTCTGAATGAGATTAAGCAACTTGAACAAGACAAACAAAAATTGACCGCAAAAATTGATGTCATCAAGCAGCTCAAATCCACATCGCAAATCACTGTTCATTTACTTGATGAAATTGCCAATGCAACACCACCGGACAGCATCTGGTTGGAGAGTTTAAAGCAGTCCGGTGATACGGTTTCTCTTACCGGTATTGCTTTGGATAACACGAGGCTGGCTGATTACATGGATCGCTTAACTGCGTCGTCATATTTTTCCAGTGCAACTCTTGGAAAATCTTCTTTGACAACGATAGCGGACCAGGACTTGAAATCATTTACCCTGAGTTTGGGAATCAAGAAGCCTGAAAGCGACAAGGCGCAAGCTAATCAGGATAAAGTGAAATGAATATAAATAAAGTCAAGATCCAAGAGGCCATCAACTCTTTTCTTGATGAAAAGGTTTCCCATCTCAAGCCGCAGCACAAGGCTATGATATGCATTGGCGCCATTCTGTTGCCATGTGTTGCTTTTTATTTTTTAAGCTATTCCCCAAAAACAATTGAAATCAACATGTTGCAATCTCAGCAGAAAAACTTGGAAGATGAAATAACAAAGGTGGAAAAGGCATCTCGCGAGATAACGAAGTACCGCGCGGAAATGGCTGAAACCAAACTGATGTTTGCCAAAGCTTCCGCCTTGCTTCCGCAGCAGCAGGAAATTCCTTCACTTTTGACAAGCATTTCGGATATTGGGCAAAATTCAGGTCTGGATTTTCTTTCTTTCATTCCAAAAAATGAAATGCGAAAAGAATTTTACGCCGATATTCCTGTTGATATCAAAGTGCGTGGGACGTATCATAATGTTGGTGTTTTTCTGGATAAAATCAGTAATTTGTCAAGAATAGTCACGGTTTCCAATATAAATATGGGGGGCTCGAAGCTGCAGTCGGGAGAAATGATTCTCGAGACCACATTTAGTCTTGTCACCTACCGGTTTGTTGAGCCTGCACCCCTGGTACAGGGCAAGAATAAAAACTAGAAAAAGTAAATTTGAAAGTCGGGGGATAAAACTCCACAAATGTACACACAAAGATGGAATATATTTTCAGCACTTAAAAAAGTATTTTTTTGTGTTGTCCTCGTGTTGGCGTATTTTTTAGTGCTGACTAGGGTACAGGCAAATGAATCTGCTGAAAATAACGATATTTCCAGCCAGCAAGCACAAGAAGAGTATTCCGAGAAGGTTAAAGAGCTTATTCAGTTTCTGGAAGGGAGATCAGATTCTTTTGTTTATAATCGAGTGGGTCGTTCCGATCCGTTTATGCCGTTTATAAAGGAAAAGGTTGTCACCGCTGACCTGGTAGCTCCCGAGCAGGAACTCATGGGAATGCAGAAATTTGAACCGGGGCAGCTCACTCTTGTTGCCATTGTTATTACAGAAGATGGCCCCTTGGCCATGGTGGAGGATTCCGTTGGCAGAGGATATACAATAAGGAATGGAACCGAGATTGGCAGGTCTGGGATTGTCGATAGTATTGCCAATAACACAGTTGTTATCAAGCAGCGGTATAAAACAACTGCAGGTGAGGAGCGCTATAAATTTGTGGAAATGCTTCTAAAGAAAGAGGGGGAAAAGCAACAATGACCCTGATGGCCCGTTTGAAAAATGTATGTCTGATAGCCGTTCTCATCTTGCTCTGTGTCCCGTGGAATTCGGCCGCGGCAGATGATGAAATCAAGGTGGATTCATACCAGATCCGTGATCTTAAATGGCAACAAAATTCTGATTCCTGGTTAAGTGAGATTTACGGTGATAGGGTTCCCGCATATACCATGTATGAATTATTCAGTCCCCACAGGCTCATTATTGATATTGCCAACGGGAATTTTGTCGGGTCAATTAATTTCCCGATGAAGGTTGATAAAGGACCGGTTACCTTGATTAAAGGCGTCGTGCTCATTGACCAGAATCCGATTGTGGCCCGAATTGAATTTCTCCTTGCCGATGACCGCCCATATTCGGTTACAAGCAGCGGCAATGATATTCTTGTTCAATTTGAAAACGATACACGGTCGCCGGCAGCGAGCCAGAGTAAGGGCACTGAACGATTGGTCAAAGACATTAACATTGACTGGTCAGGAAGCATGACCAAGGTTCAGCTGCTGGCTGATGGTCCGATTCAAAAATATCAGTCAACTGAACTGGCAAAGGAAAAGGATCATCCCGCCCGATTAATTGTTGATCTCCCGGGAATTGCCACGCCGGGGCATGCCATTCCCACTAATGATGCTTCACCGATCAGTCTTGTCCGTTCGGAGAATTATAAGGATGGCACCCGTGTTATTCTTGATTCTGCAACCGACGATCTTTTTCGTTATTCCATAGTTGTTCAGAAAGACGGGCTGTTGATTAATGTTGAACCAGCGGCAGATGCTACTCCGCTTATCGCTGAAATTACAGGATTGTCAGCAGCAGAAATTGCCCAGAGTACACCTGCATTATCCTCAGCAGCAGCAAAAACTGCATCAACAGCCGCTTCATCTCAAGGCGCTGAGAAAAAACCATCTGCGGCAGTTACGAAAGTCAGTAAATCGGCTGCAAAAGACCGGAATACGGATTTTGCCTTTGCCGGATACACGGAACAGAGAATTTCAGTGGATTTTTATAAAATCGATCTTCACAATGTCTTTCGTCTTATTGGTGAAATCAGCGGTAGAAATATAGTGGTTGATGAGAAGGTGAATGGCTCCCTTACCTTGGCCTTGAATGATGTCCCCTGGGATTTTGTTCTTGATGTAATTCTCAACCTCAAAGATCTGGCCAAGGAAGAACGGTTTAATACGGTAGTCATTTCGCAAAAAAGTGACAGCTTCACATGGCCGCAGCGTGCGGAGGAGACACTGGCTATAAAAAAAGAAGCTATTTCTGTCACCAAACGAATGGAAGTTCCCAAAGAGAAACTGGAAGCGAGAAAGTTTATCCGCCAAGCAAAAAATCTTGAAGATTCAGGAAATTATGAGGGCGCGGTAACGTTCTATGAAAAAGCATTCCAGTCCTGGCCTGAGAATGGTGATCTGGCAAAACGAATAACGTATCTGTCGTTGGTAAAACTTGGGTTAAATGCCAAGGCTGCCCACTATGGACAGATTGCCTCCAATCTGCTGCCACAGGATGCCGATGTTGCTTTACAGACAGCTCTCAGTCTGGCAAACATGGAAATGGTTAAAGAGGCAAAGAGCTACTTTGAGTTTGCAGTGAGCGGCGAACGTCCATCACGTCAGGCATTGGCTAGCTATGCAGCCTTCAGTGAGCAGAACAGAAGTAATGAAATGGCATTGTCGCTTTTGGAAAGGTTTGAGCGAATTTATGGGACATCATTCGAGACTATGGTCAGTAAGGCCAGAATTTATGATAATATGGGTGATGCGGAAAATGCATCTAAAGAGTATCAGGCAATACTTCTGTCAGGTTACAAAGTCCCGGCGGATTTGGAAAAATATATCAAGGAACGGCTTCACAAGTAGAAGTCCTGACTTCATTTCTCAAAGGCTGCGGGCAGGCTGAAGTGTTACCAGCCACTGTCTGTGCCACGAAAGGTATGGAAATAAAGATGAAAATGATAACACGCTTTTCTTGTCATGGGTCGCAGAGGAGCATTTGCCTGGAAAATCGGCACAACACGAATATGCCCTTCAGACACAGGTTGAGAAGTGGCGCACTGATTCTGGTCACTTTTATGCTGTTTTCTTTTCTTGCCGGTTGTTCGAAAAAAGCGCCGGATTTCAGAGGTGAGCAGGAAGCCCAGGATTTTCTGAAAAAACATACTTCACAAGCTGTTAATGCTGATGCGTTCCAATCGGACGCCGAAAAGGAGAAGCACGGCCCGGCGGAACTGCCTTCCCGGTTCCAGCAACCAACCTTCTTGCTTTCAGAAACAGAGAATATCGGAACATCTGATTTTGATATCCCTGTGGGAGCCGACATTACATCTAATGCCGCCCCTGTCTCCCTTAGGGAAATTATGAAGAAACTTGCTGTATTGAAGGGGATGAATGTCAGCTGGGCCAATGATGTTGATCAGGGTGCGCTGGTTGATGTTGATATCCGGGCAGAGGATGATTTTTTTGAATCCATTGACAATATTCTGCGCCAGTTGGATTATTTCCATGAGGTGAAAGGAAATTCCATCATCATCAAACACAAGGAAACCAAAAAATTCCATGTTGCCATGCCGTTTATGTCGCCTCAGTTCAATCTGGGTGTTGGTGGGGATGTGCTTGGCGGCAATAAGGTTGCATCCCACGAGATGACAGGTAAGATTCAGATTACCAGCCAGCCTGAAAATGCCAACAGTTTTGATATCTGGGCAAATATCAGACAGAATCTCGATCAGATACTCGATATCTGGACCACTGAAGAGGTGGTCACCCCGCCCGTGGCACCGGCGGGCCAGCAGATGCTGGCAGGTCTTGAAACCGCTCAAACTGCTGTGGTCACAAATAGGAAACCCGGCAAAGGGTATTATACAATCGATAAGCCTGTCGGTTTGATTACCGTTACCGCGCCCCGTTCACTTTTGGAAAAAGTTAGTAATTATATAGAAAATCTAAAAAAAGAGCTGTATAAACAGGTGTCAATTGAGGCAAAAATTGTGGAGGTAACCCTCTCTGCCGACAACAGAACAGGTATTAACTGGGAGGATCTGTTGCAGAATCCCAGCAACCCCTTCAGTTTATCCCTGGATTTTCAGAAGCTGAATCCCGCGTATCCGGGCACCCAGAATAAATTCCTCACGGTAAACACCCAGAACTTTGCCCTCATTTTGGACGCCATTGAAGAACAGGGCCATGTGGAGGTCATTTCCAACCCCAAAATCAGCGTGATGAACGGGCAGCCGGCCATGATATCCGTTGGTTCGACGCTCACCTATATTGACAACGTGGATGCCAGTGTGGAAGACGGCGTGGTCACCTACAGTGTGGAGACTTCAAGTGTCATGTCCGGGCTCGGTATGGCCGTTATTGCCACGATTATCGATGATAATGAAGTGATTCTCACCTTGACTCCAGTGACGTCAAAGGTTCAGACTCCCATTCAATATAAGCAGTTTGGCACTGCTGGAAGTGAAGTGGGGCTGCCTGAGGTGGATATCCGGGAAATGACGACGCTGGTGAAAATAAAGAACGGCGAGATGCTGATCGTCGGTGGTTTGATTGATAGCACCAGTGATTATTCCGAGGCGCAAATACCCGGTGTGGGCGACATTCCGGGCCCGGTCGGTAAACTCTTTGGCGAAAGCGGTACTCTGAAGGAACGCAAAGAATTGGTAATACTGCTGAGACCGGTTGTCCTACCGTAAAGATCCGAGAAAGCTGAAAAATAATTAGCGCCGTGCCAAAAGGCCCCAGGTGGTTTTACCGCCTGGGGCCTTTTTTGTTTGCCAGGCATAACGGGCAAAACCAGCCTGCGTTAAGCAGGCGTCACCCCGACCGTGGGAAGACAATCCGAATCGCAGGTAAGCGAAGACTCCGAGGGTGTTGCCAGCAACGGCAGGGTCTGCAGGAAGCGATAGGAAGTGAACAGTACATAGCGCAAGCGAGTCCGATTCGGCGGTGCGGGCGGGTAACCGTGCAAAATAGCGTGAAGCCCTATACCTGGTCAGCCCCGCAACGTGATTGAGGGTGGGATTTTTCACAGGGAGTACGCCTTAACCGGGGAAGCCTGATATCGTTCCCGTAAGACCTGAAGCAGGCGGGATAGGGAAGTTCAAGGGGCAACCCGAGACTGACCGAAGCGATGTAAGGTGGCAGATGAGTCCGTAGTAGTGTTGAAATTCCGGCCTGTGAAGCCTGGTAACAGAGTGGAGGGGAAAACCGGAATGACCCGGCGGCCCAGTCCGCGGGGAGCCGGTGCGAGCCAAAAGCCGTATCAGTTGCGAAGGGATGAGGTTTATTTGAAGGTC